>JAZBPW010000100.1:0-5397 GCA_036351795.1 Candidatus Zhuqueibacterota bacterium
ATGAAAATATCCCATTTGTAAAGGAGGCTTTCGGCCATCTTGGGTCCGTAGTTCTCCTGCCAACCAGAGAGATCACCGGCAAGGCAATTGCGGACGCCGACGTGCTGCTCGTCAGGTCGCCAACAAAAGTGGACCGGACGCTTCTGGAGGGTAGCGCGGTGAGGTATGTCGCCACTGCTACGATTGGTACGGATCATATCGATCTCGATTATCTGCACCAGCGTGGAATTCGAATCGCCAGCGCACCGGGGTGCAACGCGAGATCTGTGGCAGAGTACGTCATGGCGGCATTGCTCGTTCTGGCTGTCCGACGCGGTCTCGTATTGAACCGGTTGACACTCGGAGTGGTGGGTGTGGGCAATATCGGAACCCTGGTCGCCGGGATGGCCGAATCACTCGGCATGCGCGTGCTCAAAAACGATCCGCCGCTGCACAGGGCGGGCAGCCTTCAGGATCATTTCGATCTTGATGATGTGATGGAATGCGATATCATTACGCTGCATGTGCCGCTCACGCGGACAGGTGAGGACGCGACGTATCATCTTTTCAATGGGCAACGGATTAATAAAATGAAAACCGGAAGCATCCTCATCAATTCCTCGAGAGGTGCTGTGGTGGACAATGCGGCGTTGCTCGATGCACTGGATTCCAGACACCTTGCAGGAGCCGTACTGGATGTGTGGGAGAATGAACCTGAGATAGATGATGCACTGCTGGGGAAAGTCGAGATCGGCACCCCGCATATCGCCGGCTATTCGTTCGACGGCAAGGTGACCGGAACGCACATGATCTATCAGGCGATATGCGGATTCACGAACAATGCGCCTGAATGGCATCCGTCCACCTCTCTTCCGAAGGTTCAGGGTAGCCTGCTCGAAGCGCCGGCGATCGTACAGAACTTCGAAGATGCGCTGTACGGAATCATTCGACAGGTCTATGATATCGAACAGGATGACGCGAGCCTGAGACGGCTCTCCGAACATGACGGAGAGAAGAGCGGTGACTATTTTGACCGGCTCCGAAAAGAGTATCCGGTTCGCAGAGAATTTCATAACTATCAGATACACAGTACGGAATTTGATTCTGCATTAGAGCATTGCCTTGAATCACTTGGTTTCAGGATAATGAAATAAAGGAGGGGTGATTTGATCTTTCAGAAAATTGATACGCAGTACGGCCTGATGAGAAGAGATGTCGAACAAGTCTGCGCCGATACACTGGAGAGCAGGCAGCTCGATAACAAGCGCGTTCTCGTGGTGATCCCGGACCATTCCCGCACGGCTCCGATAGACATGATGTTCGATGTGCTCTACACATTGCTGGCGGAACGCGCAGACACTCTCGATTTTCTCATCGCACTCGGGACGCATCCTCCGATGAGCGAATCCGCCATCTATCAGCGTGTCGGCATAACGGCAGAATTGCATCGGAATATGTACAGCAAGGCGCGTTTTTTCAATCATCACTGGGATGATCCGGAGAAGCTCGTCAAGGTCGGAACCATTGAAGCAGACGAAATCGCTGCAATCTCCGGGGGATTATTGCAGGAGACTGTGGATGTGACGATCAACAAAATGGTGTTTGATTACGATGTGATCATGATCGTCGGGCCGGTATTCCCTCATGAGGTGGTCGGATTTTCCGGCGGTAATAAATACCTGTTTCCCGGCATCGCCGGCCAGGATATCATCGATCTTTTTCATTGGCTCGGTGCCTTGATAACGAATCAGAAGATCATCGGGATTCAGGAGACGCCTGTGAGAAAAGTGATCGACATGGCGGCGTCATTTCTGCCGATTGAACGGATGTGCTTCAGTCTGGTTGTAAATAAGAGCAGGCTCGATGGGATCTTCATCAGCACTCCTGAAGAATCACAGAGCGCGGCTGCGGCATTGTCCGAACAGCTTCATATCGTATACAAGCAGCATGCGTATAACAGTGTGCTTTCCTGTGCGCCGGTGATGTACGACGATATCTGGACTGCGGGTAAATGTATGTACAAGCTGGAACCGGTGGTCGCCGCCGGCGGCGAGCTGATCATATACGCGCCGCACATCCGTCAGGTGAGTGAGACGCACGGCCGGATCATCGAGAGCATCGGTTATCATGTGCGCGACTACTTTTTGAAGCAGATGGATCGATTCGCGCATGTGCCGGGCGGTGTGATGGCGCATTCCACGCATGTGAGGGGAATTGGTACATTTGAGGACGGTGTGGAGAGGCCGAGGATTCAGGTAACCCTGGCGACTCAGATCCCCGAAAATGTGTGTGCGAAAATCAACCTGGGATATCGTGATCCGGAAACGATCGTACCATCCGAATGGGCAGGGCGGGAGGATGAAGGCGTCCTGTATGTCGAAAAAGCAGGTGAGATACTCTACCGGTTAAAAGAATCAAGCTGATCGACTCTTTTTCGTTTGCCTTGAATGAAAAAAATGATTAACTTTGATATCGAAAATAATGAAAATATTGGAGGAAACTCATGTCACTGAAAATCAAACCGGCATCTGAATGTAAATATGATCTGATCTCATTAGGCGAGATCATGCTCCGGCTGGATCCGGGGGAAGGACGTATCCATACAACGCGTCAGTTCCGGGCGTGGGAAGGCGGCGGTGAGTACAATGTCGCCCGTGGTTTACGCCGTTGTTTCGGCAAGAGAACCGCTGTGGTGACAGCCTTTACGGACAATCCGGTGGGACGCCTGGTGGAAGACTTCATCCTTCAGGGCGGTGTGGATACGGAATTCATCAAATGGGTGCCTTATGACGGTATCGGCAGGACAGTGCGCAACGGGCTGAATTTCACCGAGCGTGGTTACGGCATCCGCGGAGCCCTGGGCTGTTCTGATCGCGGCCATACGGCGGCTTCGCAATTGAAAAAAGGGGATATCGACTGGGAAACGATTTTCGGCAAGCATGGTGCCAGATGGTTTCACACTGGCGGCATATACGCGGCACTGTCTGAGACAACCCCCGGGGTAATCGAAGAAGCCATGGCTGCCGCCAAAAAGCACGGCACCATCATTTCCTATGATCTGAATTATCGTCCTTCGCTCTGGAAGGCCATCGGCGGACAGGATAAGGCACAGGAGGTCAACCGGAAACTGGCCGAATACGTGGATGTGATGATCGGCAACGAAGAAGATTTCACCGCGTGTCTGGGATATGAAGTCGCCGGTGTGGATGATAATCTGTCCAAACTGGATGTGACCAACTTCAAGCGAATGATCGAGATGGTGGTGAAGGATTATTCCAATTTCAAAATGACAGCCACAACCTTGAGAGGTGTGAAGACGGCGACGGTCAACGACTGGGGCGCGGTTTGCTGGGCAGATGGTCAATTTTATGAAGCGACGCATCGCCCTGCTCTGGAGATCATGGATCGTGTCGGCGGCGGCGATAGCTTTGCATCCGGTTTTATCTATGGTGTGATGGAATTCGGGGATCCGGATAAAGCGGTGAATTACGGTGCAGCTCATGGCGCACTGGCGATGACGACTCCGGGAGACACCACCATGGCGACGCTGAAAGAGGTGGAGAAAATCGTCGGGGGTGGCGGCGCGCGCGTGGTGAGGTAATGTATTCACTTCATTGCTGCACCGGTTGTTTTTCCCAGCCGTGATGTTCACTGAGAATACGCACTGGGCACGAAGTGTTTTTAAATTCGACTTCGCCCTGAGTCTATTGTAAGCTTTATGTTAGAAGAATCAGAAAAGGAATGTCTATGTTATTCACTCGTGAAGATCTTGTAAAATTTACGCCTGAAAAGAGCTACTATGTCGGCATCGATTCCGACGGTTGTGTGTTCGATTCCATGGAGCCCAAGCACAAGGAGTGTTTTTGTCCGGTCACCGTTGAAAAATGGGAGCTTGCATCCATATCCAAATATGTCAGGGAGGCCTGGGAGTTCGTCAATCTCTATTCTCAGGACCGGGGCTGCAACCGTTTTTTAGCGCTGCAGAAAGCATTTGATCTGCTGCGGGGCAGAAAAGCCGTTCGGGATCGGGGCGTGCAGCTGCCATCCCTCGATGCACTCAAATCATGGACGCAGCGGGAGACGAAGCTGGGAAATCCGGGATTGCAAAGTGAGATTGAACGCACAGACAGTGCCGAGCTTAAGAAAGTCATGGAGTGGAGTCTGGCCATCAACGAGCGGGTCGCGCAGGTCGTGAAAGGTGTGAAGCCATTCCCGTTGCTCGTCGAGAGTCTGGAGAAATTGCAGGACGCGGCGGATATGATCGTCGTATCCTCAACCCCGGCCGAGGCGCTGCTCCGCGAATGGGAGGAGAATGGCATCGACCGTTATGTCCGGATCATTGCGGGCCAGGAGATGGGCAGCAAGAAGGAGCATCTGCAGTTGACCACGGATGGCAAGTACGAAGACGGCCATGTGTTGATGATCGGCGATGCGCCGGGCGATCTTAAGGCGGCCCGGGTGAACGGTGCGTTGTTCTATCCCATCATTCCGGGGTTTGAAGAGAGCTCCTGGGAGCGGTTCCACAACGAGATCATCGATCTCTATCTCAATGGGAAATATACTCCGGAGCTGGAAGCGGAATTCATCAGTGCCTTTCACGCCCAGCTGCCGGAAAATCCTTCGTGGGATTAATATATCAACGTTAACTATGGAAAGTATATTTGCAATATGAAAATAGACGGTACAGACACAAGCACAATTAGAATGGAAGCCGAACTCCCCCATGGCCGGCAACAAAGCCTGGGAGAAGAAATCGCTAACAGTATTACCCATGGTATCGGTGCGGCACTCAGTATTGCCGCACTCGTTATTCTCGTGGTTTTTGCGAGCAAATATGGCGATGCCTGGCGTGTGGTGAGTTTCAGTATTTATGGTTCTACTCTGTTTTTTCTCTATTTGGTATCGACACTATATCACAGTTTTGCCAAAACGCGTGTCAAAATATTTTTCAAGATCCTGGACCATTCATCTATCTACTTGCTGATTGCGGGAACTTATACACCCATCGCTCTTGTTTCCATGCGCGGTCCGTGGGGATGGACAATTTTCGGACTTATCTGGGCGCTGGCTATTGGGGGCATTATTGGCAAAATTTTCCTGATCGGGAAATTTAAAAAGCTATCTGTTCTACTTTACCTGGCCATGGGGTGGCTCATTATCATTGCCATAAAACCTATGCTGCAGATGGTTCCGGAGGGCTTGATCGTCTGGCTTGTCATCGGCGGTTTATGCTATACTTTAGGAATCATATTCTATGCTTTGAAAAAGGTGCCTTATTTTCATTTTATCTGGCACCTTTTTGTATTGGGGGGAAGCATATCGCATTTTTTTGGGATACTGCTCCATTTAACTTCAAAATGATTTGAATGAATGATTTCCCAACATCGTTTTCCAGGTAGATAACTCGGTAACGGGAAA
>JAZBPW010000101.1:0-21825 GCA_036351795.1 Candidatus Zhuqueibacterota bacterium
ATGATCACCGGCAGACCGATGCGCAGCATGTAGAATTGAAATCCGATCTCATCGTTCATCAATATCAGCGGAAGGAAGACCACAACGGTTGTGAAAGTTGCCATGGAGATGGCGAGCGTCACCTCGCTCGTCCCCCATAGTGCGGAGTTTCGATCGTCATTCCCTTCCGCCCGTTTCCGGTAAATGTTCTCAAGGACCACGATGGAATTATCCACGACCATGCCGATGGAGATCATGAGCCCCATCATCGTGATCACATTCAGGGTCCACCCGATGAAATACATCACGGTAAGTGATACCAGGATCGATAGCGGCAGGGCCAAAGATACGATCGTGGTCATGCGTAATCGTCTGAGAAAAAAGAAAAGCACCAGAAAAGCGAAAATACCGCCCCAGATTCCGGTTCGCTTCAGGTTATCGATGGATTCTGAGATAAGGAATCCCTGGTTGAAGAGCACCTCTTTACGAAAGGAGCTCAGTTTGGGATCTGATGCCAGCCTCTGGTCGAAAAGTCGCAACGCGTTTTCACAGACCTCAACAGTATTTGCAACCGATTCCTTGAAGATCCCGATGGTCACCCCTTTCTGGCCGTCGACGCGATTGCGCCACCTGCGCTCCGGAACATCGTATTTTACTTCAGCGACATCTTTCAGCCGGAGATTCGCGCCCCGGATCGGCAGGTTTTCGATCTGCTCCAGCGATGCGAATTTACCCAGCGACCGGACGTAGATTTTTCGTCCCCCTTCCTTGACAAAACCGCTGGAGATCGAAAAGTTGTCATTCCTCAGCTGCTGTATCACTTCGTAGAGATTGATCTTGTAGCTTTTCACCTTGTCCTGATTGACTTCGATCATGATCGATTTTTCATCCGCGCCCCATAATTCGACTTTGGCGACACCGTCGATCCTTTCCAAAGGTTTCTGCAAATGCTGCTCCAGGAGCAGATAGAGATCGTCCACGGGTTCGTTCAGGATGAGGGCGATCCAGAGCACCGGATCATCGTCATCTGTCCATTTGCGCAGATAGACTCTTTCGATGTCCTCCGGCAAGACGGCCTTAACGCGGTCCATGCGGTCGCGGAGCTGTGCGTAGGCGAGGTCCATGTCCATGCCCTGACGGAATTCAACGAATGTCCAGCAGCCATTGGCCGAACTCGATGTATAAACACGTCGAATGCCGGCGATTGTGCGCACCTGCTCTTCGATGTGCTTGGCGATCTGCTCTTCCACTTCCTGTGGATTCGAATTCGGGTACGGTGTGTAGACGCCGAGGAAAGGCGGCGTGAATCCCGTTGGAAAAAGTTCAACAGCGATTTGGGAGTACGCGATATAGCCGACAACCAGCAGGGCAACGAGGCTCATCACCACTGTCACCGGCCGGTTGATGGCTGTTTTGGGCAGAAAGCTCTCTTTGATGCGGATCATGATCGCACGTCCTTTCTGTCGACAATGCTGTACACTGTCGGTATGACGATCAATGTCAGTATGGTCGAGGTGATCAGTCCGACAATCACCGTAATTGCCATGGGCGTTCGTATCTCGGCGCCGTCACCCATTCCCAGCGCCATCGGCAGCAATCCGAGCACTGTGGTCGATGTGGTCATCAGGATGGGGCGGAGTCTGATTTTTCCACCCTCGATGATCGCTTCATATTTTTCCAATCCCCGTGCGCGAAGCTGATTGATGTAATCCACCAGCACAATCGCGTTATTCACGACGATGCCTGCGAGCATGATCATGCCGAGAAAGACGACGATACTCAGCGAAACGCCGATCATGTACAGGAACAGAATTACGCCGATGAGGGCAAGCGGGATGGTGAATATGATCACAAAGGGGTGGATCAGAGATTCAAACTGCGACGCCATCACGATGTATACCAGGAATATCGCCAGCGCGAGCGCCAGTTTCAAGCTGTCGAGAGAGGTCTCCATCTCTTTATTCTGTCCCGCGAGGGTGAATGTGAAATCATCCGGCATTTCACTGTCGCGCAGCAATTGAAAGATGTCTTCGCTCACACTGCGCAGATCCCTGCCGCCGATGTTTGCGGTGATTACGACTGTGCGCTGCTGGTCAACTCTCCGGATCTCGGACGGTCCCTCTTTCACTTTCAAAGTGGCGACCGCTTCCAGCGGGATGGGGATGTCACCATCCGGATTGATCACCAGCCGTTTGAGATTGTCGATACTCTCCTTGTCCTCTTCCCGAAGACGCACCAGAATATCGATCTTTCTGTCCTGCTCCTTGAATTCAGTCGCCACATCGCCGCGGATCTTGTTTCTGACAATGGCTGCGACGTTCATGATGTTCAAACCATAGTGGGAGATCAGCTTTCTGTCGTATTCTATTTGCACTTCCGGATTTCCGCGCTGCATATTGGATTTGACATCGTAAAGACCCTCGATACTTCTCATGCTGCGTTCGATCTCTTCGGTGACCCGCTGAAGCTTTGAGATGTTATAACCATGGATCTCGACCTCTACAGGTGTCTTGAAACTGAACAGAACAGGGCGGGAGATATTGCTCTGGATCCCGGGATGATTATTCATCTCCTCCCGAATCGTCTCAATCAGCCGCTCTTCCTGAGTGATGATATTTCCCTTGCGATTGAGTGTCACTGTGATCTTGGCCGTATGTTCACCCTCTTCGGTCTCGGTGTTCGTGGTTTTATCCGTGCCGATCACGGCCGCCACCTGATCCACATCCGGATGATCGACAAGGAAATTCTGGATATCGACGATTCTTTCATCCGTGCGTTCCACCGGCGTGCCGACGGGCAGTGTCGCGTCCAGATTGAACTCTCCCTGATGCACTTCCGGAATGAGTTCGCTGCCGAGCCGTGGTGCGACGATCAGCACACTGAAGGCAAAGAGCGCTACCATCGTTCCGATGACCATTGCACGTTTCTCAAGCGCGTATTTGAGTACCCGCGGGTAGAACGCTTCCAGTTTGCTGTAGCCTGCTTCGAAAAGATAGATCACAAGTGCCGCAGGACCGGCGAACAGAAGCTTTGCCACGAGGTAGATGCCTTTAATGAACAGGCCGGCTGCCGTGATCAGGAAATGAAAAATCCTGAAAACAAGTTCCAGCCCAATAGAACAGAGATATTTTATGACATAAATGATCGATTTGATGATGAAGACAATGACTAATAACGGTATCATATACCAACGTCTGTTTTTAAATCGCGAGACCGCGGTTGAGAAATCTGAAAAAAGTGTCGGATGCGAACGGAACACCAAAAATGTCGGCCAGATCTCTTTGATGTATGTTAATTTCCGTCTGAAATCTGTATTCAACGCATGCGCCTTCCACCATTCTCCCGGTCTGAAGGAGGTAATGCCAATCATCTTTGCCAGCCCGAGCAAGGGCATGACGATGAGGAAGAGCAGGAGGTAGAACTGCTTGATCATGGAAAGGGTAAAAGCGATCACTACTTTTAATATTTTCCACAGGGTGAGGAGCATTGTCTTTATCACAACAAGTACTCCGGATCGCGCTTTTTTAATAACCGGTTGCGGAGGTTCATTGCGCATCAATGAATTCATCGTGTCTTCGGTTGAAAATTGAAAAATGTGTTTGTCCAGAGCACCCATATCTCCTATGAATGTCGATGTCTGGCGTGAGGAAAGCATAGGGATGAGGAACAGTGCTACGGCGAGTGAAGCCAGGAGCGAGAAGACAACGGTCAAAGCCAGATCCCCGAATATCTGCCCGGCAACGCCTTCGACGAATACGATCGGGAAAAATACTGCGACAGTGGTCAGCGTCGCCGCGAAAACAGCCCCGCCGACTTCGCCGACACCACGAATGGTGGCCCGGATGAGATCATCCCCCTCTTCGCGGCATCGCGCGATACTCTCCAGGACAACGATGGAGTTATCCACCAGCATGCCGATCCCGAGCGCCAGTCCGCCGAGTGACATGATGTTCAACGATACATGAAAGAGTTTCATCGGCGCGAAGGTTGCGACGATGGAAATGGGAATTGAAATCCCGACAATCAGGGTGGCAGTGAAATTGCGAAGAAAGATAAACAGGACGATAATCGCGAGTATACCGCCGATGATTGCCGTTGATTTCACCTCATTGACCGAGTTTTCAATGAAGATGGACTGGTCCGAGAGCTTGTCGATCTGTATCCCTTTGGGAAGATTGTGGGCGATGAAATTCGTCATCTGTCTGGCGTGCAGATCCTCGCCACGACCTCTTCTGCCTTGTTCCTTTTTACTATCCTTTTTTTGGTCTTCGCTATCTGATTTTGGCTTCTCGCCCTTCGCAGATTCGAGTCGTCGAACAAAAGCCTGCTGTTCCGTGCTGCCGAAAACGCGATCTTTCACGCGTTTGGCAACCTCAACGATGTTGGCATCGGCTTCCTTATAGACTTCGATCTCCACGCTCTCTTTGCCGTTAATGCGGGTGATGATCTCACGCTCTTTGTTTGTTCGTATTACATGGGCGATCTCTGATATTTTTATCTCTCTGCCGTTCCAGTTGCCGACCACCACATCCGAGATCTCTTTCACTGACTTGAATTCGTTCAGCGTGCGAACGAGATACTCGGTCTGTCCTTCTTTCAGATTGCCACCGGCCAGGTTGATGTTTTCCTGTGCAAGCCGGTTTTTTACCTGCTGAATATCGATGCCGATGAGAGTGAGTTTCTGTTCATCGAGTTCCACGCGGATCTCTTCCTCGAGCCCGCCCTTCACCTTGACCGCCGCGACGCCGTCGACAGTTTCCAGAATACGCTTCAGATCTTCTTCAGCCAGATATCGCATGTAAAACAGGGAGACGTCTCCGAATAGACCGAGCCGCATGATGGGATCCAGCGAGGGATCGTAACGCAGAATGATCGGGCGTTCCACTTCCAGCGGCAGAAAGACATGATCCATTTTTTCCCTGACGTCGGACGTGGCCTGATTCATGTCGGTGTCCCATGAAAATTCCAGTTTCACATCAGACTGCCCCGCTTTGGATACGGAACTGATATTGACGAGATTATTCACGATACCCAGCGCCTGTTCGACGGGCCGGGATACGGTAGTCTCAACCTCTTCAGGAGCCGTTCCTTCGTACTCGGTACGCACGGTGAGCGATGGGTAGGTGATATCCGGCATCAGACTCAATGGCAGCTGATTGTAGGATATCCAGCCGAAGACGCTTACGCCGATAACGACCATGAGGATGGCGACTGGTCTGGTTGTGGTAAATTTGAAAAAGTCTTTTTTCGGAGTCTCTTGGATTTGTGCTTTATTCAATTAGATGTCCCTCTCTAGAACGATTTTGACCTTTGTCTGATCCTTCAATCCTGCCTGCCCCACGACGATCACTTTTTCGCCTTCGTCGATATCGGATAGCGATTCCACTTTCTCATAATCCTGAAAACCGGGGTTGATCGTGATCTTGTGCGCCAGGCTGTCGCGAACGACGTACACATTCATATTTTCGTTTTCATAGACAATGGCTGATTTCGGGATAAGTATAGTGCTCTCATGTGTGCTTGTGATGATATGAGTGTTCACGAACATGCCGGGACGCAGCCGGTTATCCATATTTCGTACACCGATGGTGACCTTGAAAGTCCCGCTCTGCGGATCGACAGCCGGGCTGACGCGCTTGACCCATCCAGTAAATTGTCGCGATTTCAGATGTGTCGATGTGATAAAGGCCTGCTGGCCTTTGGAGATAGTCTCTATCTCTTTTTCAGGCACATAGACGACGGCGATCATCTCATCGGTATTGATGACTGTGAAGAGCTTGTCGATTGGCTGGATCCTGTCGCCCAGCCTTCTCAATCTTTCGGCAATGAATCCGGAAATCGGCGCGGTGATCCGTGTAAAGTCGAGGTTCAGCTTCGCCTGTTCCCACTCGATCCTGGCGCCATCGGCTGTGAATTTGGCCTGTTCGTATTCCTCCTTGCTCAACAGCTCCTTATTGTACATTTTATCGATTCGCTCGAATGCATTTTTTTTCTGCTGATAGTTCACATGTGCTCGCTCTTCTGCCAGGGCGTATTCGTGTGCTTCGAGACTCATCAGCACCTGTCCCTTCTTCACGTAATGTCCCTCTTCGACGTATATTTTGTCCACAAGTCCCTGGACCCTGGAATAGACGTCGGCCATCTTTTCCGTCTCCAGGTTGGAACTGAGCAGAATGTAAGAAGAAATATCGCCGCGTGAAATTGTTGCAACCTCTACCGGGATACGATCCTCGGCAGGTTTCTCCTTGTCAGTTTCTGATTTTGTCGTATCGTTTTCAGTCACTCCCGAAGAATCGCTCTGGACAGCGGTTGAATCCGCGGCAGATGTTTCACCGGATTTCCCGCCTGAGCAATCTGTTTGAGTGAGTGATATTGAGATCAGAAGTAGAAATATGAGAGGGGCGTACAGAGTCGTTTTCATTGTCTCCACCGGTTTGGGTTAATATCCTGATTATTATTTATTTTGTACGGTTTTTTCAGAATGAAGTTTCATGGGAGCAGGATTGAATTTGTCAATTATAATTGTTTGGAAATAAATGAGATAAGGTGCATAAATCGAATAGCAGGATATTTTTAACTTGCATTTTTCAGTGTTCTTTTCATATAATGTAGATATTGATTATGCATAACGAAAGGATGAATTCCATGGAGTTAGCAGACAAAGTCGCTGTCATCACCGGTGCCAGCAAGGGGATCGGCAAGGCAGTGGCGCTGGCCATGGCGGACGAGGGTGCGCATGTGGCGATATCGGCTCGCAGCGGCGATCTTCTGAAAGCGGTTGAATCGCAGATCCGTGAAAAGGGCCGGGATGTCTTCTCTTTCATCGGCGATATGTCCGTTGAAGAAGAGATCAAATCGTTCATCAGCGGGGCGCATGACCATTTCAAGCGTATGGATATATTGATCAACAATGCGGGACTGGGGATATTCAAAAGCGTTGCCGATATGGAAACCGGGGATTGGGACACGATGTTCAATCTGAATGTCCGTGGTTTATTTATCGCCACGAGGGACAGTCTTCCATACCTGCGCGAGGCCGGAGAATCGGCGGTCGTGAATGTGGTCTCACTCGCTGGAAAGAACACATTCGTCAAGGGTGCTGGATATTCCGCCACGAAACATGCAGTGCTGGCATTCAGCAAGTGCCTGATGCTGGAAGAGCGTGAACATGGTCTTCGGGTATTGGCAATATGTCCGGGATCTGTGGCGACGCATTTCAGCGGTGATCCGGGCGACAAGCCGGATCCCAGGCGGGAGAAGATCACACAGGCGGAAGATGTGGCCGCGAGTATCATTCATATGCTCCGTATGCCGCAACGTGCCATGGTCAGCGAGATCGATATCAGGCCGACCAATCCAGCCTAGCCCGGGTATATCGCATCCGGAAAATGAGGGGGATACGAAATGGTGATCGTTCGCACCGGATGTAGGCCCTTATCTCTGGTTCCACAGAAATGCTGTACTGTGGCTCAGGCGTCTACGCGAATGTCCACGATGGGAACATAATGCGCTGCAAGGCGTTGACTTTTATAGTTTCACTTTGTTATATTTGCAGAGATAAAATGTGTATCTTATGACAAGAAATAAGACATCTATCCTCATCATCCTGTTGCTTCTCTTCTCAGGCTGTGCATACTATAATACGTTTTTCAATGCCAAGAAATTCTTCAGTGAAGCCGAGAAAGCAAGAGAGAAGAGAACGCGAGACGGCACGATCTCCGCGGACGCCAAGGAAAAATATTCCAAGGCAATTGGAAAAGCGTCCCGTCTGCTCGAATTTTATCCGGATAGTAAATATGTCGATGATGCGCTGTTTATCCTTGGCAAGAGCTTTTTCTATCGTGAAGAATACCGCAAGGCAAAACGCAAGTTCATCGAGCTTATCGAAAATTTTCCAGAGGGTGAGTATGTCGGTGAAGCCGGATTGTGGCTTGGAAAAACGAATACCGGTCTTCGAGACTATGAGACAGCGGAGAAAAACTTCAAGGATATTCTAAAAGCAAAGACAAAGCGGGATACCCGTGATGAAGCACAATTTTTGCTGGGTGGTCTGCATTTCCATAAAGAAGATTACATTGTTGCCCTGAGTGAATACAAAGTCGCGGCCGAAAATGCAAATGACAAGGCATTGCGTTCCGAGGCCTATTTTCAGATGGGAGAGTGCTACTTCGAGCTGAAAGATTACCCCTCCGCTGCCGCGAGCTATGAAAAGGCGCGCAAGTACAGCACTGATGTGGACTCCGATTATAAGGCAATGTTTCGTGCGGGTATTACGCATAAGAGCATGAAAGAGTATGACCGGGCAATTGATATCTTCCGGTCACTGCTGGGTGAGATTACATATGAAGAGAATTGGCCGGAATGCAAACTGGAGATCTCCGAATGCCTTTATAGCAAAGGGGAGATCGATAACGCTGTTTCATGGTATGAATCGATTGTCGAAGATCACAAACGTACCGATGAAGCCGCGAAGTCCTATTACCAGCTCGGTCAGATCTATTTAAAAGAGTTTATCGATTACGAAAAGGCCAAAGAATATTTCGATCTGGCGTCAAAGGAGTACAGCCGGTCGGAGATCGTTCCTGAAGCCAAGGCGAGCCTGAAGAGCGTGCAAAATCTTATCGCATTGAGAAAGGACATCGTCGAACAGGAAAAGCGTATTGCAGCCGGCGATTCCGTCGCAGCGTCCATGGACAGCCTGGAAGTTGTGGATACGTCGGAATTCGAAGATCCGGATATGATGACGGAGATGATGAGCGATTCAGCGCGTGCTGCTTTCACCGACACGACGATGGAAGGCTATGATCCTGAGAATGAAAATATTCCGGATCCCGATGCTCAATTCGGAGAGCGTGAGAACGATCCGCAGGATCGTGAAGAGATGAATCAGGAACAGCGGGCACAAGAACAAACACAAAAAATGTCGCTCAAAAAGGGTGCGCTGGGAACACCCGAAGAGGAGTTGATCAAAGACAAACTCATGCTTGCCGAGCTCTATCTTTTTGAGTTCGAGCAACCGGATTCGGCGCTGTTCGAATATCTTGAGATCATGGAGCGCGACACCACGGTTGAAGTCCTGGCAAAGGTCATTTACTCCATCGGCTATATTTTTGAAAATTATAAAAAAGATCATGCCGTCGCTGACTCCATATTTCAGAACCTGCTGGCGAATTATCCGGAATCCATTTACGCGAACAAATTGAGAGAAGATTACAAGCTTCCGGCAAAGGATATGACGAACGATCTTGCTCTTGCCGAATTCACAAAAGCGGAAAAAGAGTATCTCGATTATAATAACCTCAATCGTGCGATTGAGAAATATGAACAAGTGGTGAGTAAATATCCAACCTCGGATTACGCACCCAAGTCTCTGCTTGCCATGGGCTGGATTTACGATAACGACATTTATCATAAAGAGAAAGCCCTGGAAATTTACCAGCAGATCGAGGAGGGATACCCGGAATCACCGTACGCGAATTACGTGAAATCAAAGATTGAGGCTTATAAGAAATTCAAGGATTCAGAGGGTAAGGCAGCAGAGGTAGATTCTACCGCGCTTGCCATGGGGGAAGGGCGCGATACCGGTGAAGGTGGGGACGAGGAGGCCATGGAATCCGGGAATGTGTCAGAGATGGACAGAGAGAGCTACTGGAATCTCCTGAGAAAAGAGATGGAAAAGTTTAATCCCAGGTTGAGGAATCCGAAAAGAATCATTAAATGAAGAACCGATCAGAACCTGATTTGATTCATTACCCACCGTCAATTTACGAGTGCACAATACGTGATGTTGCCGAGTTCACTTCGAATATATATCGAATTCGTTTTGAGAGCGAGGCAATCTCGAATCATTCCCGTCCCGGCCAGTTTATCAATATTAAAGTATCTGATGATTTAAATCCGCTGTGGAGGCGCCCTTTCAGTATCCATGATGTCAACCATCGCGAGAACACCGCCGATATACTGTTCAAGGTGATTGGTCAGGGAACAGAATTGATGTCGCAGATGCAAGCGGCACAGAATCTCAATTTCATAGGACCATTGGGAAATTCCTTCGATTTGCCGGAAGATGGCAAGGAGAATGCCATTATCATTGCCGGCGGAATCGGCATTGCGCCATTCATGCTTTTGTGCCGCCGGCTCAAGGAAAAAAATGTGTCGATCCATCTGTTTTGGGGAGGGCGGGATGAATCTGATTTTTATCTGCTGGAGGAGTTCGAGCGTTCGGGCGCGAATTTGCATCTGAGTACCGAGGACGGATCTGTTGGCTATAAAGGTTTTGTCACCTCACTCTGTGAAGCAGAAATACATGATATCCTTAAATCTGGTACAAAAAACATGATATACGCCTGCGGACCCAATCCGATGCTACACGGGATCTCTGAAATTGCACAACGAATCGATGTCCCCTGCCAGATATCGCTGGAAACGTTGATGGCATGCGGACTCGGTGCCTGTCTGGGCTGCGGTGTGAAAAGAAGAACAGAAGAGACCTCCTATTACTATGTCTGCAAGGATGGTCCGGTTTTCTATTCAGATGAGGTGGATCTGAGTGATTGATCTCTCTGTAAGCATTGGCAATCTGAAACTGAAAAATCCTGTACTCACTGCGTCAGGAACATTCGGATATGGTGAGGAATATTCTCCCTATTTTGATCTGAGCCGGCTGGGTGGATTGATTACAAAGACGATCACGCTCAAACCCAGAGCAGGCAATGCTTTCCCACGGATTGCAGAAACCGCAGCGGGCATGCTCAATTCCATCGGGCTCGCCAATGTGGGCGTCGAGGCGTTCATCAAAGATAAATTACCCTATTTACGCAGGCTGGATACAGCGATCGTGGTGAATGTCGCTGGTTTCACAGTCGATGAGTATGGCGAGGTGGTTCGGCGCCTGGATGACGCGGAGGGTATCGACGCTTATGAGATCAATGTCTCCTGCCCGAATGTAAAAGAGGGGGGCGTGATTTTTGGAAGCAATCCGATGATCACCGCACAGATCACGGAGATCATAAAAAAGATAACCTCAAGACACGTGATGATCAAATTGACGCCGAACGTAACGCGCATCGAGGAGATGGCAATCGCGGTAGAAAAGGCCGGTGCCGATTCAGTGTCATTGATCAACACCATGATCGGCATGGCAGTAGATGTCGATACGCGCAGGCCCAGGATAGCCAGTGTCAAGGCCGGATTGTCCGGTCCTGCGATCAAGCCGATTGCAATCGCTAAAGTTTTTGATGTCGCTCAGCATACAGATCTCCCGATCATTGGACTCGGTGGAATCATGAATTATCGAGATGCGCTGGAATTCCTCATCACAGGGGCAAGCGGGATACAGGTCGGTACAGCCAATTATATGGAACCGGACATCTGCAGCAGAATTATCGATGATCTGAAACACTATTGCGAAAAGAACAAGATCCCGCAATTACGGCAAATTATTGGTTCTCTTAATATCTGAAGAAAGGATGCGGAAGTGAAAGCGAAAAATCTGGCACTAAGAGTCCTCGTCGCAATCTTTGGAATACCCCTCATTCTGTCAACGATCTATATCGGTAAGATTCCATTTTTGATCCTAGTGCTTGTGATCACAACGGTTGCTCAGTATGAAATGTATAAAATGATCGAGCTCAAGGGCGCTGCTCCGTTGAAGACGATTGGCATTATCACTGGTGTGCTCATCACACTCACATTTTACTTTTATGGGGTCGAATCATTGTGGGGCGTGATCATTGCGGCTCTCATTTTCAGCCTGTTGATCGAGCTTTTCAGGAACGCGAAAAACGCGACGCTGAACGTCGCCGCGACGATGTGGGGAATACTCTATCCGACGACAATGTTCAGTTTCCTTATCCTCGTGAGACAGCTCCCCCTCCAATATGGTCTCCCGTATAAATCCGGTGGGTTGTGGATCATTGTTCTCATCATCACAATCTGGATATGTGACACGGCGGCCTATTTTCTCGGAAGTACGTTGGGCAGACACAAGCTTTTCGAGCGTGTGAGTCCGAAAAAAACAGTGGAGGGCGGAATTGCCGGATTTCTGTTCTCACTTATCACGGTCTATGTTTTTTACCGGATTTATCCGGATCTCTTCTCACTCTGGACATATTTGGCCGTCGGCGTGATGGTTGGGATATTTTCCCAGATCGGCGACCTCGTTGAATCCATATTCAAGAGAGATGTGGAGGTCAAGGACAGTTCAGCCATTTTGCCCGGGCATGGTGGATTTATGGACCGTTTCGATGCACCGACTTTCCTGGCTCCGATGTTTTATTATTTTCTCGTTTTCCTGATTCTGTAATATTTGCTTGACATTTTGTCAATATTTGAGTAAATTAAACAATAGGTTAGCATATAAGGAGGTTATTATGAGTTTTTGGGACGATGTTTCGGAAAAATTTAAAAAGAGCGTTTCCGTTTTGGCTAACAAGACGGATGAGTATACGAAGATCGGTAAGATAAAGGTTGACATCATCAGTATAAAGCGTGATCTGGATAAGGTGTATAACAAACTGGGCGAGAAAGTATATGATCTGATTGTCGATGAGAAAAATACACGGATCGCTTCGAACGAGGATGTCAAGGAACTGATCGGACGGGGAAAACTGCTGAAGGAAAAAGTCCGGCTCAAGAAGGAGGCGCTGCAGGCAGTACATGACGAGTACGAAGATATGGCGGATACTCCATCAGTCGAAGGTGAGGCAGAAGAGAAGAAAACCGAAGAAAAGGCGTCATGATTGTATCTTTCTAACTGAAAAGATTACTCACGAATAATCAGGCTATTACAGCCCCGCTCGCGTTCCACAGAGCGGGGTTTTTTGCATAGGGTTTATGATGAAAAGATCAATACTTCTATATTGTGTGATCATTGCCTTTTTCCAGTGCGGAAATCAGGCTGCAATTGAGGCTGCGGATCCGGGATCTGTTACGGTTTTCTATCCCGGGATATCAGGGATGACTGCATCCAGAATATGCCCATCTCCATTGGAAAAACTGGATCTCATCGCTATCACGGCTGTGGGCGATATAATGACCGGCTCGCATGTGACCCGGTTCCTGGATGTGCATGGCAACGGCTATCCGTTCGATAGTACGCGACAGGTTCTGAATAAATCTGGCATGACAATAGGCAATCTCGAGGCTCCCTATGGCACTTCGGGCGTAAAATTCGACAAGAAATTCAATTTCATGATCCATCCGCGTTATAGCAGCGGATTGAAATCTGCCGGTCTGGATGTGGTCACACTGGCGAACAATCATATGATGGACTACGGGGAGGAGGCTCTTCGAAGCACATTGAGAACGCTGGATTCGCTGGGAATAGCATATTCCGGCGCCGGTGTCGATCTGGACCACGCACGCATGCCTGCTGTCCTCGAAGAGGACAGTATTACCGTAGCGTTTCTGGGGTGCTCCATGACCTATCCCACGGAATTCTGGGCCGGGAAGGACAGAGCAGGCACCTGGTACCCGACAGAAAGATCGCTGGTCGATCAAATCCGGCTTTGCGAAGAGATCGCCGACTACACCGTTGTCTCATTTCACTGGGGACAGGAGAGGCGAAATTCACCGAAAGATTACCAGAAGCATTTCGCACATCTGGCAATCGATACTGGCGCAGATCTTGTGCTCGGACATCATCCTCACGTGCTTCAGGGTGTGGAAATTTATAAAAATCGACTCATTATATATAGCCTGGGTAACTTTGCATTCGGATCGTATAGCTACAGCGCCAGAGAGAGCATCATCCTGAGAGTCTATCTCTGGGGCAGGGGCTTGCTGTTCGCGCGTGTATTCCCGATAACCGTGAATAATCATGAGGTCCTTTTCCAACCCAGGCTGCTGCATGGGGCGCGCGCGGATTCTCTGATTGATTATCTCAATCAGATCTCTATGCCTTTGAATGGCGGGATCAGTCCGGTGGCTGATAACGGGATCATCCTGCCGGTATCTGAGGCGGATTCGGTGCAACATGCAAAGGAATGAGTCGATATGGAAGTACAGGATCGAATTTCTGTACAGGAAGAATTCATCGCCCGGCTATGGCAGGCGGGTTATTTCAACTCAATACCTCTGCTGACCAGTGGCGGTATTCCCGTTGTCGTTCTCTCACTCGGTCGTAAGAATATGGACAGTGGACCTGATTTTAAACATATTGCCGTCAAGATCAATGGGGTGATTCATCAGGGAGATATGGAGATACACCTTGCGGCAAATGACTGGTACCAACATGGCCATCATCTGGATTCGGCGTACAATAATGTAGTGCTTCATCTGGTCATCGGACGGAAATCTGAACGACCCGCGATACGTCACAACCAGCAGCCCGTGTTCGCCGAAGTGTATGTGGAGATATCGCAAGAGGAGATCGACCGGTTAAGGAAGAGGTATCTCGAGGAGGATACGATTATTCCCTGCCGATATCTCAGCCTTACTGATAGCGACAGGATCCATCTGGTCGAAAATGCGGGTAGGATCAGGTTCTCAAATAAAGCGGCCTGTTTTTTGGAAGAACGGGAACAAAGTTCCTGGAATCAGATTATATACAAGGGGCTGATGGAGGCGCTGGGATACTCGAAGAATCAGCGCCCCTTTCGCAGGCTGTCTCAGCTGCTTCCCTATGAGGCTGTGATCCGTGAGCTTCGGCGATCACCAGCGCCCGGACTCATAGAAGTACAGGCGCTATTGTTCGGTGTCGCCGGCTTGCTTCCGAGCCAGGATCCACGCCTGCTACTGAAAGATGCGGATGCCAGAGCCTACATCGATGAGATTGAGGGGGTCTGGGAAAAGATCAGGATGACCATCGGCATTCAGTCCATGAGCAAAGAGATGTGGCAGTTTTTCCGGCTTCGTCCGAATAATTTTCCCACGCGGCGGCTCGCAGGTGCGAGTCTGTTGCTATCGCGATTCGTGACCAAAGGACTGCTTGAACGATTGACCGGGCTGTGCGGGGAGCACAGAAATAATACGACTGAACTGATTAAAAGTCTGGAAGCCTTGTTTCTCTGTGAATCAAGGGATTTCTGGAAGACACACTTCCGGTTCGAGGATCATAAACAGGAGGCAAAAAAGGTGCCGCTTCTGATCGGCAGGGATCGTTCACGCGAGATTGTCGTCAATATAATATTGCCGTCGCTCTACGGATACAGTAAGGAGGAGGGCAACGTAGAGCTGAAAAAGATCATAATCGACGTTGCAATGCAGTATCCGAAAACATCCTCCAACCGAACGATCAAATATATGGTCGATCATCTTGGGTTGAGGTCAGTTAGCACGTCGATGCAGCAGCAGGGCCTGATCCATTTGCATAAGAGCTATTGCAGGAAGCTGGAATGCGACCGGTGTGAAGAGGGGATGCGATAACGGGAAAATCCGGTTGAATGGTTCTGAGAAGAGAAGAAACATCTAATGAAAGGGTGATACATGAAGAATACACTATTCTGGATCATCGCATTCATCATTACGATCTCGTCTGCCGTTTATCAGCGGATGACAGGACCGACATACCCGGTCCGCGGTGAAGTGGTGATGGGCGATGATGTCATCAAATACAAATTAAGACGAACCCATGGGGGGGATGATGATCATCGAGTGAAGATTGAAGTCGAAAGGGATGATATCAACGGCTCTGTCGTTTACCGGCGGTTCAAGACGACTGATGAATGGCAATCCATCGCGATGCAAAGGGATGGGGCATATCTTTACGCGGATCTGCCGCACCAACCGCCAGCCGGAAAACTCGAGTATAAAGTGACGCTCGTACATGAGAATACGGAGGCTTCGCTATCCGGAGATGAATCGGTGGTCATTCGATTCAAAGGCGGTGTGCCTGGCGCTATACTCATTCCTCATATCTTCATCATGTTTGCGGCGATGTTTGTCTCCAACCGGGCCGGAATAGAAGCATTGCGCCCAGGCAGCAATCCCAGAAAATTAGCACTCTGGGCTACCGGACTCGTGCTCGTTGGCGGATTGATACTGGGGCCACTGGTACAGAAATATGCATTCGGAGCGCTGTGGACCGGCTTTCCATTTGGACATGATCTCACAGACAATAAAACGCTGATTGCGGCCATCGGGTGGATTTCAGCGGTGATAGCGGGCAGAGGCGGCAAACCGGCGAGGTGGTGGGTGCTCGGTGCCGCGGTGCTGCTACTCGTTATCTATCTCATCCCGCACAGTCTTATGGGATCGGAACTGGATTATTCGAAGATGGAATGATGAAGCTGTTTATCACCATAAGCTTCGCTGCTATTCTGTTGTTGGCGCCGGTTGCCGTGGCACAGTCGCTTCAATCCGAGCTATACGAAGATATTTCAGACGACAACCTCGATGACTTCTCACATATTGAGGCAGCGTTTATCATTTCTGGAGCCGATTCGGAGGGTGTGCTGGAAGATGCATCCAGCTGGTTTCAGAAGCTCCTGGGAGACATCCGTTCCAAGCGTATTGTGGATGTGTTCGAGAAAGAGTCCTCGGCTGCGAGGCTGTTCCAATATCTGCACGCCACCTGGTTAAAGACGTATGTGAAGGAAGCGACAACGTTGCTCGACATCATGGAGCGAAAGGAATTCAACTGCGTCAGTGCGACGATTCTCTACAATTTAACCTGCGATGAAATGGGACTGCAGACGATGGCATTTGAAACGCCTACGCATGTCTATACAATCTTTTCCAATTTCGAACGTACGGTGATGGTGGAGAATACGACGCCCATCGGTTTTAACATATATAAAAATCTCAACGCGTATTCCCGCTACATGCGGCAGTATTATCCGGAGAACCGCATGTATCAGATCGGCCTGGATCGACTCTATGCATACGAAAACGCGCATGGCCGCCGCATTACGAATACGGAGCTGCTTGGCCTCATCTCATACAACCAGGCGTATTTTGCATTTGAGGACAAGAATTACGATGATTCTTACGCGTATGTGCTTCTGGCGCAGCAATTCAACAGGGATTCACGCTCGAATCAGCGTTTCGAGAAAAGACTCTATTATGCGCATGGCAAGGTGCTTTTTTCAGACAAGAATTATCCCCGGGCCTTTCAATTGTTCGCCGATGCCGCGTACCGCTACCCGGACAATCCGGATTTCAGGAAGAACTGCATCGCTGCATTCATGAACGCGTTGAAATCGCGCAGGGGAGAGACGGGGTGGCAAGACGTTGTCCAAATGCACTATGAGATGCTCGACCTGGACATACTGGGCGATAAAGAGTTGCGTTTTCTGAGGCAATACCTTCTTCAGCGTGCGGAGGTATTCATCCGGACAGATAAGATGGATCAGGCAACGCAGGCGGTCGGGTTGCTGAGAGATATGGGTATATACGACGATCATGTGAAATCTCTGGAGCGCGTGATCGACAATTTACATTGAAATCTGCTAAGGAGAGGATCATTCATGGGTGCGACAATCATCGAGAAATTTATCGGATCACACAGCGGCGGGACTGTCCGACCGGGCGATATCGTTGATGTGAAGATCGACGCGCGTGTTGCCAGAGATTTCGGCGGTGCCAATGTCGTCAAGAATATAAAGGATCATGGCCTCACAATCGACGATCCGGAAAAGACTTATTTCACATTCGACTGCAATCCGGGCGGTTCGGATCAAAAGTATGCCATCAATCAGCACATCTGCCGGTTGTTCGCAAGGGAGCAGGGCATTGATGTCTATGATATCAACAGCGGAATCGGAACACATCTTGCCATCGAGCAGGGACTCGTGGTACCGGGCGGTACCTTCGTATCTACGGATTCGCACGCCAATATCATGGGCGCCATAGGAGCGTTTGGACAGGGCATGGGGGATCAGGACATTGCAGCGGCCTGGGCGCACGGTACGATTTGGTTTAAGGTCCCCAAGACCATGAGGGTGGTATTGAAGGGACAGCCTTCAGAGCTGGCGTCAGCAAAGGATATCACCCTGGCCATTCTGAGAGAGACCGGAGCCAATGGATTGCTGGGCTACGCCGCGGAGGTGTACGGGGATATCGTGGATGAACTGGGGTTGGCGTCACGCATCACCATCGCCTCCATGAATACGGAAATGGGCGGAATTATTCTTTTATTCCCGCCAAACAGGGAAGTGCTGTCATTTTGTTCGGAGGTTTCGGGCGAGCAGATCGGCGCGCTGATGGCGGATGATGATGCCGGGTATGCCGGCGAAATTGCGGTGAACATCCAGAATCTGGAACCGCTTGCTTCCAGACCCGGGCATCCTGAAGATGTCGTTGCTGTGTCAGAACTCAGCGATGTCAAGATCGATTCCGCTTTCATCGGTTCCTGCACCAACGGCAGGTATGAGGATATGCTCGCCGCGGCAGAGATCCTGAAGGGAAAGAGAGTCGCGCCAGGCGTTGTTCTCAAGATCGTGCCAGCGACTGATGATGTCTGGAAACAGTGCCTGCATGGCGGACAGATCGAGATTTTCAAGGAGGCAGGCGCGCTCATAGGCAATGCGGGGTGTGCCGGTTGTGCCAACGGGCAAATCGGTCAAAACGGTCCCAATGAAGTGACCATCAGTACGGGCAACAGAAATTTTGCGGGAAAACAGGGCAAGGGTGATGTCTATCTAGCGTCACCGGCTACAGTCGCGGCGTCGGCAGTGGCTGGCGCGATCACGACAGCGTCTGATATCCCGGCTTCACCGAAAATATTTTCTGTCGGCACTGCATCATACAAGAAGGAGCGTGACAAGGAGCCTTCTGATGTCATTTCGGATGCACCGTCACGTTTTAAAGGACGCGTCTGGGTGATCCGAAAAGACAACATCGACACAGACATGATCTATCATAACAGATATCTGGCAGTGACGGATATCGGGCAGATGGGGCAGTACACCTTTGATAATTTAGAGGGCTGGAAGGATTTTGCCGCAAAGGCGAAGCCGGGAGACATCGTGGTTACCGGCAAGAATTTCGGCGCCGGTAGCTCGCGGCAGCAGGCAGTGGACTGCTTCAAGAGCCTCGGCATTTCTGTGATCATCGCACAGTCATACGGCGCGATTTACGAGCGTAACGCCATCAATGCGGGGATGCCGATTTTAACCGCAAACCTCCTGGATAGCGCTATCGAAGATGGCGATGAAGTGATGGTTGAGCTGACCACGGGCATTATCGAAAATGTGACAAAGGGAGAAGAGATTTCGGGTCAGCCGTTTTCAGAAGTGCAGCTGGATATCTACCGGCGAGGCGGATTACTCACGTAGTATGTTCCAGGCGATTGTACAGGTTACCAAAGAAAAACAATCGTATAAATCCTGATATCCTGTCAAAAATGAGGACGTTATATGTCTGACAAATCAAAAAACAAATCCCGCTGTTTCTGGACCGGGGATGACCCGCTGATGATTGCTTATCACGATGATGAGTGGGGGTATCCGGTGCATGATGACTGGAAGCTGTTCGAATATCTGATCCTGGATGCGTTTCAGGCGGGATTGTCGTGGCGGACCATACTGCACAAAAGAGAGAATTTCAGGGCCGCGTTCGACAATTTCGATGCAGCGAAGATTGCGAAGTACGGTGATGGGGACATCGAAAGGCTTTTGAATGACGCCGGCATTGTGCGCAACCGTTTGAAGATTCATGCTGCAATCAACAACGCGCAAAGATTTCTGGAGGTTCAAAAGGAATTCGGCTCTTTCGATCGATACATCTGGCAGTTCACTGAATACAAGACGCTTCGGAATCCGAAGGGTGTGACAAAGGAGAGCATGCCGGTCTCCACCCCGGAGTCCGATGCCATGTCGGCGGATTTGAAGAAACGTGGATTCAAATTTGTGGGTACCACCATCTGCTACGCTTTCATGCAGGCCATCGGCATGGTGGATGATCATGTGAAGGGCTGCTTCCGCCATCACGCGCGTTGAGCTGAAATTCTTTGGGTTGATCGCTGCCTTTGTAAATATGTTGATTTTTAAATTTTTATTGCTATCTTATTTATTATCGTTTCTTTTGGTCGTATATTCGTTTTTCTGACTAAGATAACCGCTGCTGATTCCGGAAAGGCCGGAATATTCCATATATTAAACAGAAGCTACTTCACACATGAAATATAGAATGTATGTTGATGAATGCGGCAATCCAGACTTGGAGAGTTCTAACGATCCCATTCATCGCTTCTTGAGCCTCACAGGAGTGATCATTGATTTAGATTACGTGACTAATACGCTCTATAAGCAGATCGAATTCTTAAAGTCTGAATACTTTAGTTCACACCCTGATGATCCAATTATTCTGCATAGAAAAGAAATTGTTAATGCTAAATTCCCTTTTGAAGTGTTAAAAAATAAAAAAGATTAGAAAGAAATTTGACGACGAGCTTTTGAGTTACTTGAAAAAATGGGAATATACAACTGTTACAGTATGTCTTGATAAGTTAGCTCATAAAGAGACCTATAAGGTCTGGAGATACGAACCATATCATTATTGTCTTGCACTTCTTTTAGAACGAGATGCTATGTTTTTAGAACAGAATCAAGTTCAAGGTGATGTGATGGCAGAGTCAAGGGGCGGAAAAGAGGATAGAAAGTTAAAAGATTCGTTTAATAGGCTCTGGATATATGGTACTGAATACGTAAATCCAGAACGTTTTCAAAGAGTACTCACTAGTAAACAACTTAAGGTAAAACCAAAAGCAAACAATGTATCAGGCTTACAAATCGCAGATATTATCGCTCATCCAAGTCGGTCTGAGATATTAATTGAAAATAAAAAGATAAATATTGAACTTGCTCCTTTTGCAAAAAAAATAGTGAAAATACTTGAAGACAAATATTATCAGTATAATGGAAAGATCTTCGGAAAAAAGTTTATATAAAAAAAGGCCCTTAAAGGGCCCGATAGCTTTTGCCATCCACCTCCAGCAAACTGGATTAATTATATGATAAGAAAATTAATAGAAAGAGTCAAGGATTTTTAAAAAAATATGAGAATTTTCTTATATATAGCAAATAATCAAAAAGAAAAAACGAAAGATGAAATATGCTATCATATGGAACAGATAGTGAATCAATGTCATGTCCGACTTCCTGATTTATAATAAAAGTCAATGAAGCAGAGCATTTAATGAATACATTCTATGCTTCATTTTTCCTCGTTCTTTGCTCGTCTAATCTGATTGCCCAAGCGAGCCATTTCGAATCACTTGGTTTTGCTCTTGGTTCCTGGTCCGGCACATGCAGCGGCTTTGGCAACGGGACTTCCATTGTCAAATCTGAGTTTAAGTTTGTCATGAATGACACATATACCCAGGTCGGGAATCACTCGAAATTTATTCCGACTGCTGAAATACCGGAGGGTGAAAGTCACGAAGATTGGGCCATGATTCGTTTGATAAGGATCGGAATAAAATTGTGTACCGGCAATTTAATAATGGAGGATATGTCAACCAGTTCGTATTCAATGATTTCCTTTCACATGATACCAGAATCGTCTCTAAATACGAATCCATTGAAAACTTTATCAGAAATGGTCGAGCGCGGCTAACGATCAAAAAGATAGATATAAATGAAATTGAGAAGGTCTTCGATGTCTGATTTCCCGGCCGTGAGTATGCGTTTTTTGGCAGGAACAGTCTGAAAAGAAAATGATTCGTAGTCACTTCACAGACAAGTTTATAAAGGAATCAGTGATGAAGAAAATGACCTGTAAACAACTCGGTGGGGCATGCGATGTAGAATTCCGCGCTCATTCATTCGGGGAGATTGCCGAAATGAGCAAGCAGCATGGGATTGAAATGCTGCAAAAAGGGGACGAAGCCCACCTGATGGCAATGAATGAAATGAAGGTACTCATGCAGAGACCGGAAGTGATGAAGGAATGGTTCGAAAGCAA
>JAZBPW010000102.1:0-28177 GCA_036351795.1 Candidatus Zhuqueibacterota bacterium
ATGGCTATTATATCGGCGGGTCGGACATGTATTTCGCTCCACGCGATATGGCGCGCTTTGGCGACCTCTACATGAATGACGGGTTTCTGAACGATGTTCAGATCGTACCGCAGGACTGGGTAACCGCGTCCAAAAGAGATTACAGCGGATATCATGATATGTCCTGGGGAAGGCTGGAAGACATGGGTTATGGATATCTGTGGTGGCTCGGCAGGATCAATGGATACCGTTTTCACCTGGCTCTGGGACACGGTGGCCAATTCATCATGAACATACCGCATTTTTCCCTGACTATTGTCACAGTGTGCGACTGGGAGCTGGACTGGGCAACGGCTGATTCGCATGAGAGGGATATCACAGAGTTTATCGCCGATCAATTTTTTCCGGCGATTAAAGATTTCAAGTAGTCTGTTTTTCTGAAACTGATTCTGTTATTTTCCGTACTAAAACAGCAAAACACCGTGAAAACTAATCAAACAGGAGGAGGGTGTCGTGAAAAAAGCAATCGTTCTTATCCTCGCGATTTTCGTATTGGCTGCACCTCTCATGGCGCAAGAGGGATTTAAAGGAAGACCAATCACGAACAATCTCTGGTCGCCTACAGCGCATACGCTCCATAAAAATGAGTTTGCAATCGGAATCGGACCCGTTGCCGTTGGATTGTCAGAAAACGTCCAGATCAGCACGAATCTGTTTCTATGGCTGTTTCAAATCTACAATGCAAATATGAAAGTGTCACTGGTCAAGTCAGGAAATATGTCCGTTGCCGCCGGATTGCAATATCAACGATTTGATCTGGCGTCGTTGTTCGACGAAGATGATATTGCGTTCAACAGCATCTCACCATTTGTCGCCTTCACAACGAGCGTCGGACAGAGCACGGATCTGCACATTGCCGGTAAATACAGCTATTTCAGCTCTGACACAGACATTGAAGATGTCGAGGCCGAGGGTTCCGCGTCTGGTACAGAAATCATGGGTGGGATCGAGCACAGCATGTCGCACAAGACAAAGCTGCTCGCCGACATCGGCTACGATATCACGTTCGAGGGATTCAGGGCAGGTGCCGGTGTGCTTTTCGGATGGGAAAAATTCCGCTTGAAACTGGGCATCGGCTATTTCGATCCTAAAAATGCAGAAAACGCTTTCACACTGCCTGTGATTGGGCTCTGGTGGCGTTTTAACGGTTAGCTATCATACAAGGGAAAACATGTAGAACATTTCGCGTGCGATTTGCCTGCATCGTTCTTCATACTTTTCTTGTTCGATTGCAGTCCCGTCAAAAGCCTTGGGATCATCGTATGGCAACGACACACGAAGGTCGCAACCCGGGACAAAAGGACACTCCGCGTCCGCCTGCGAACAGGTCATGACCGCGCAGAAATTTTTCTGCGGATTGGACGGATGATCCATTTTCTTTGAGAAGGCTTCCATATGAGGTGAGTCTTCGGCATAATGTACCGAGTAGACCGGATTGATGGCATCTCCATCAGAATCGACCCTGAATCCGGCGCTCGTCAAAGCCCGGACCGCATTCGGATTGAAAGCGGTCGACTCGGTGCCTCCGGAATAAGTGTTCACATCCTGGACATCATAATAAAATGCAGCGGTTTGCGCCCAGACCTGTGCAAAATGGCTTCTCCTGGAATTGTGCGTACAGATGAAAATCAACTCGGCGGTTTCACCTTGATTCGATTTCAAATTGACATACTTTGCGATGCTGCGCAGGGTTTTCTTCCTGTCATCATCAATGAGATCGAATTCACTGATGACGGTGAGGATGTATTCTTTCAATTTATTGTACAAAGATTGATGCTGATGTTCATTTTCAGGTGAAAAAGCTACGAGCAGCATGGTAAACAACACGGCAAGAAAAATGAATGTCATGATTTCCTCTCAAGTCTTGAAAGTCCAAATGTGATTAAAAGTGAAATTAAGAGCCGTGGCAGCAGCGATGCCGAAAAGATTGGCGATCATGTACTGAAAATTCAGAAAATGTGTCAATGCCCATAGCACGCTCCAGTTACCGACATAACCGGCAAGGCTGCTGACGAGGAAGAATTTCATCAGGCGTATCACATATGCCTTTGTGCCCGGTTTCCGGCTTTCGCGCCAGGTCCAGATATCGTTCCAGAAGAAATTGTTAAGAATCGAGATCAGAATAGCCAGAACACTCGATAGCAGATAGTGGAAGCCCATAACCTCGGTGAAAAACCAGAGCATCCCCATATTGACGACAACCCCGCTGGTGCCGACAATGCCGAATTTTGTGAAACGAATGACGTCCTTTTTCTCTATTCGGCTTAACATGTTAAGATATCTCTATTTGCATTATGGCAAATTTTGATGACCTTTATACTGATAACACTTGTACAGATAAAAGATCCGAAAAGTTCTGCTGTGGTAATCGATTTTAACAGGCTCTACCGGTACAACGCGGTCAAAATGTTGCTCGATTCTTGCCATTTTTCGATATTTCCCGGCATTACTGGTAACGAAAATCGCGTCACACCCGACAAGTCTATCCAGATCAGTCCAGAATTCATATTGCAGCCCGTTTTCGCCGATCACCTCACCGGCATGTGTCTGCAGATGTTGTGACGAATAATACGTGATCTGACTCGGTATTTTGTATTCATGGCTGAAGATAAAAGTGTTTTCACTCATTTCGCTTCTCAGAGTTTCGATGCGTTCCGCCAGCTCCTGCCAACCGGTCCATGTATCACCTCGCCTGATAGGGGCGATTGGATAAATGGGCAGAATATGCATGATCATGACCAGGACCAGTCCGATGATCAATCCAGGTTTAAACCATTTTTTTAGTTTCGTTGTCATTTTACTCCGCCCTGAATACACCCAGGCAATTCCGGCCATGAGGGCTGTGATGTAAGCAGGCGCCAGCCAGTTCATCTTGACGAGGCTTCGAAAACTCGAGAATGTGAACAGAACAATGACCGGTGCGGCGATCCAGAACAACAATGCATGGTCATCATGCTTTCGTTTCAATGCCATTCTCCCGGAATGAATCCATCCCGTGATTGTCACGAAGAATATGTACGGCGTCAGCATCATCAATTGGGACCCGATGAGCTGAAAGAAGAAATCGAATCTGAACCGGTTCATCTCACTGAATCTTCTGGATGACTGGAAAAGGAAAGATGCCCAGTCATTTTGATAATTCCAGAGAATCACCGGCATGAAAAAAATCATAGCAAGCACTGAGGCCGCAAATGGATGCACGGTGAGGAGCCATTTGCGTTCTGACTGTGAGAGCAGAAGATAGATCAGTATGCCCGGTACGATCAATATGGCTGTATATTTGCTGAGAAGCGCGAACCCCAGCGCTGCACCCGCGATATACCACCACCGCGCATGACCGCTGTTTTTCAATTTTATGAGCGAAAATACAATCAGGGTCCAGAAAAACAGAAAGGGGACATCCGGCGTGATGAATGTCGCACCGATGGAATACATCACAGTACAACTGATGGTAATTGCCGATAGCAAGGCAAGCCTGGAATCATGAAACAGTTCTTCGGCACACCGGAATAACAAAATCATCATTCCGGTGGAATAAAGCACGCAGCCCAGACGAATGAAAAACGCGGCATCGCCGCCGATCCAAGTGAAAAATGCGATCGTGTAGGCAGCCATGGGCGGATGATCGAAATAACTCAGTGCCAGATTTTTGGCGTATTTCCAATAATAGGCTTCCTGAGGTATGATGGGAACGAGATTGATGTAAATCAGCCGGAACAGCGTCAGTGCTGAAATGTAGAGAGCGAATCGCTTTCGGTTACCATCCAATTCAACTTCTCCCTTTCTGCATATTTAGCCAGAAGTCCTCCAGCAGTGGTCCGATCCAAAAAATAACAAGGCCCAGTACACCACCTGCAATCAGATCGATGACATAATGATGACGCAAATAAACCGTGGAGATGACGAGCATGATAACGAACGGCAGCATCACGTAAAAGAGCCAGCGGATGTAACGCCAGGCAAAAAAAAGTGCCAGAAGACTTACGGCGCAATGAAGAGACGGAAACGCCCCCCTGCTCGATGACGCAGAAAGAATGGAATGACTGATCGGATCCAATAAATTGCCATGCAGCGACAGCGTGAACATCGGTTTGAGAACCAGTCTCGGAGGCGCAGCTGGAAACAGGATGAAGAGGAAATAACCGATGTAATAACAGAGAATAATGGATAGCAGTGTGTAGCGGAATTCCTTGTTGCTTTTCCGGATATAAAGCGACAGGGGCACAATGATAACCAGAACGAAATAGTTTGCGTAGGTGGCAATGAATATATCCGTGAGCACAGGATGAATGAACTGTTGTGCCCACACGCACGGTTGCGCGCCGAACATCCACTGATCGATCTGTATGAGGATGTCGTGAATATCATTTTTATTGACAAAGTGAATTGTATCGTGCAAGTTTGTATAAATAGCGATGCAAAATCCAAACGGCAGCCAGTCCCGTATGAATTTCCAGTTTTTCTTCGCCCGAATGATCAGCATAAAGATCACGAACACAGTGACTGTTATCCAGATGCGGTGTAAACCACCGGAGATTCTGGCCGGGATATGATCATGGTTCATATAGAAGTAAAGATACGCACGTGATGTGACCACGATCATAGGCACAAAAAACAGAATCGCAATTGTTTCTTCTATGCGCAGTGAAGCTATCCAGTCAAATATTTTTCGCATGCAACTCCTGAATGGGAGGATTTTCTATTCAGCTTTTCATTTGATAAAAATAAAGTTACTAAAGTCACACATGAATTACAACACATTTATCATTGCATGATAATGAAATTCACGGCGAATCAATGATCACTTGAAAAACCCAGACTGAACGATGTTTAAAGGTATCTCTCTTTGATCGCTGAAAAAAGCACTGGTACAATGAACATATTGATCAGTTCGAATAGCATGCCGCCGAATACGGGGATGGCCATGGGTATCATAATATCTGCACCACGCCCGGTGGCGGTCAATACAGCTATAAGCGCGAGTATTGTTGTTGATACTGTCATCACAGCGGGGCGCACACGGCGGAGACCTGCCTGCATTGTTGCTTCTCGAATAGCAGTCACTGAATCCGGATTTGCTCGCTGAAAACTTTGTTTCAGATATGTGGCAATAACCACACCGGCATCGGTGGCGATACCAAACAGGGCGATGAATCCGACCCATACGGCAACACTGAGGTTGAATGGCCGTATTTGAAAGAGTTCCTGAAAATGAATGTCAAAAAGAGTAATATCCATAAACCAGGATTGTCCATAGAGCCAGATCAATATGAATCCCCCTGCCCATGCTACAGCTATGCCGGAGAACACCAGGGCAGTTATTGCAACAGACCTGAACTGAAAATACAATATTATAAAAATCGCAAATAGCACAAGCGGGAGAATGATAGATAAACGTTTTTGTGCACGGACCTGATTTTCATAGCTTCCCGCGAATGTATAAGTCACACCCGGTCCCAAATTCAGTTCACCGGATTGACTTTTTTCCTGAAGATACAATTTTGCCTGTTCCACAACGTCGACTTCGGCCACACCTGGTTGCCTGTCGAAGATAACGTATCCAACAAGAAAGGTGTCCTCGCTCTTGATCATTTGTGGTCCTCGAACATATATTATTTTCGCCAGTTGTCCAAGAGGTATCTGTGCACCATCTGGCGCAGGGATAAGGATGCGCTCCAGGGATTCTATGGTATCGCGTAATTCTCTCATATATCGTACACGAACCGGGTAACGCTCCCTTCCCTCGATGGTCATCGTGATTGGTTTGCCACCGATGGCAATTTCAATGACATTCTGTACGTCCTTTATGCGGATACCATATCTGGCTATGGCGAGCCGGTCGATATGAATTTCCAGATATGGTTTTCCGACGATTCGGTCGGCAATAACTGTTGTTGGATCAATGCGCGGTACCTGCTTCAACATCTGTTCCAGTGCTATCCCGGCTTTTTCGATGGAATCCAGATCCGGTCCCTTGATCTTAATCCCCAGCGGAGCCCTCATGCCGCTTTGCAGCATCACAATGCGTGCTGCGATTGGCTGCAGCAGTGGCGCCGATGTCGTCCCTGGAATATCGGCTGCATCGAGTATTTGATCCCATATGTCTTGTGAATTCCGGATACCTACCCATGCCGTGCGTCCTTCATTTAGATTCGGATCCAGCGCAGGGCGCCACACACGGAATGGTTTGCCACCATCATCAGGTATCAAGGCCCCTGATTGATCCCTGATGAACGCTCCTCTCGTAAGATACGGACCGCCGTCAGGGGCTAAAAGTGGTACACCATCCGTTGATCTGGCAAAATCAATACTGTCTCTTTTAAATTTGTATGTCATGAGCTCATCATTATCATCTTTTACAAACTCTGAGTGATAATTGATCACTGTTTCGATCATGGAAACCGGCGCAGGATCCAAAGCGGACTCTGCTCTGCCCAATTTGCCAACCGCCAGAGAGACTTCTGGAATAGCATTGATTGCCATATCCTGTTTTTGAAGTACATCCAGTACTTCTCCAATGGACGCATGCGGCATAGTGGTCGGCATCAGGAGAAATGATCCTTCATCCAGTGGAGGCATGAATTCTTTGCCAAGCCCAGGGAATTTGTGTGAGATGTAAGACACCGGAGTGGATGACTTTACGGACCGGGGCAGCCAGCCGAAAAAGGTATCGAAGCCAAGCCATATGAAGAGTCCCATAATAAGAATAGTCAAAGGCAGGGATAGAAATGCACCTTTGTGATTCAATGCCCAGCTTAAAATGCGTCCATACAACCTGATAAACATCTGAAATAAAAATAATAAGACACCGATCAGCAGAGATACAAAGATGATGTTGGCGAACATACCATTTTCCGGTCCCAGCGGTAGCCAGTCGCGAGACAGCATTACGATGACAGACAACATAACAGCACCGTTGACTATCCAGGGTGTATAACTTTGATAACGAATGGGTATTTGATTTTTAAAAAGATGGAGAAGACCAATGCAAATCACGATAAATCCCAGCCACCATTTTATGGTCAGCATGACAAAAAATCCCAAAATGATGACAGTCAGGTTCATTCCACTGCGAAATTTGTCATTTCTTGCCCTTTTACTGAATAGCATGTGAGCGAATGACGGAATAATGGTCAAGGCTACGATCGCCGCGGAGATGAGCGCAAATGTTTTGGTGAATGCTAATGGACGAAACAGTTTTCCCTCCGCCGCCTGCAGCGTAAAGACTGGAAGAAAACTGATGATCGTTGTGGATACAGCTGTGAGAACCGCTGTTCCCACTTCTTGTACGGCGCGGAATATCACATCGAGTGTAGAATCACCTGATTTCGATTCTTCGAGATGTCGCACGATGTTCTCGCTGATGATGATACCCAGATCCACCATTGTTCCGATAGCAATAGCGATGCCCGACAAGGCCACGATATTGGCATCAACAGCAAACTGTTTCATGGCGATAAAAACCATGAGAACAGAGACCGGCAGGAGTCCGGATATCAACAGAGAACTTCTCAAATGAAGCATCATAATTAAGACAACGATGATCGTTATCAGAATTTCATGAGTCAGGGCGGTGTTAAGTGTCCCCAGTGTTTCGTATATCAGTTTGCTGCGATCATAGAACGGGACGATCTTGACCTGACTTACAGTACCATCGTCGAGTGTTTTCTTTGGTAACCCGGGAGATATCTCAGAAATCTTTTCTTTCACCGTGTTGATGACCTCCAGAGGATTGTCACCATGTCTCACAACAACTACGCCGCCGACCACCTCAGCGCCCCCTTTGTCCAGAGCACCCCTTCTCAATGCCGGCCCAGTGGCAACATGAGCAATATTCCTGATGTATACAGGGACGTTATTCTTCATTTTAATCACTGCGTTTTCTATATCAGCAATTGATTTGACGAAGCCAACGCCGCGAATGACATATTCCACGCTATTGATCTCAATACTTCGTGCTCCGACATCGATATTTGACATCTTGATAGCGGACACAACATCTTCGATGGACACGTCGAGTACACGCATGGCATTGGGGTCGACATCGATCTGATATTCCTGTACAAAGCCTCCAACCGAAGCGACTTCACTGACTCCTTCCGCGGACATCAATGCGTATCTTACATACCAGTCCTGTATGGATCGAAGTTCGTGAATATCCCATCCGCCGGTTGCATTTCCTGAAGCGTCCTGACCCTCCAATGTATACCAGAAGACCTGCCCAAGTGCTGTCGCGTCGGGTCCGAGTGAAGGTTTCACGTCATGAGGAAGCATGCCTGCAGATAATGAATTTAGCTTTTCCAGGATCCGGGAGCGGGACCAGTAAAACTCCACGTCTTCTTCAAAAATGATATAGATCGATGAAAATCCAAACATTGAAAAACTGCGGATAGTTTTAACTCCGGGCAGTCCCAGAAGAGAAACAGTGAGCGGATATGTGATCTGATCTTCAATATCCTGAGGTGATCGCCCCATCCACTCTGTGAATACGATCTGTTGGTTGTCCCCAATATCAGGTATAGCATCCACAGGTACTGGATTTCGGGGAAGACTGCCTGTGTTCCAGTCAAACGGAGCAACCATGATTCCCCAGGTGATGAAGAGGATCAATAAAAGACCGGCAATCAGCCTGTTCTCTAGAAAGAATCGAATGATCCGGTCCAGAAGCGTCATTCTGTCTCTGTTAATGCTCATGTGCGGACTCCATTTCTTCGTTTGATTCGGTTCGAGATGTCAATTTCTCTTTCATATCACCGCAACTGAACATGGCACTGCCGAAATATGGATTTTCAGTCCCCTCTATATTCTGAAGCCAGTCGGCTCCTCTGTGATCGAATGCCATAGGGCAATGGTATACCAGCAATTGATGTCGTTGACTACCGAATAGTTTTGCCGTTTCGATCATGTGAACAGACAAATTTTCAAAGGCGCCTCGCGCCTCCTCCATGTCATCAGCTTTTGCAATATTTTCTGCTGCGCCGTCGAGGTTTCCCGACAATTTCATCCATTTCATATGGGAGGCCCCGTGCAGAAGATTCGTGTCTATTTCGCTTAACGCCGATACCAATTTCCCTGTATTTACTTTTGCCACTTCGTACTGATCATGACTCAGGTTATGATGTATATCAAAGTAGACCTGATACACATCATCGAGCTCTCTCAAAAATTGACGCGGGATAGCGGTGGCGGGTTCGATGGCATCGACTGTGCTGCCGGATAAATGATTCATTTCCCCATGCTGATGATTTTTTTGGCTGCTTACTGCACCGTCTCCTGGATTCATCATGCTGGATTTTGCCTGGATCTGCATTGCGCTGTCAATTTTAAAATTGCCCTCTGTCACGACAGTTTCGCCCTCTCTGAGTCCTTGCTTGACGATGTAATAGTCACCGACTCGCGGACCGAGCAGTATTTCCCGGCCTTCGAACTCATTCGATTTTCCTTTTGATTCGACATATACGACAGCTCTTTTACCGGTGATGAGAGGTGCTGACGCCGGGATCACCAGTGGTGGCTCGCCGCCTTCCGGCATTTCAGCATGAATGAATGCGTGTGTCAGCATCTCCGGTTTTAACCGACCATCTTCATTGTTTACATTCACGCGCATTTTCAATGTGCGCGTGTGCGGATCGATGACAGGTTCGATAAAAGAGATTGACCCATTGAATATTTCACCTGGATAGGCCTCCGTATGAAACTCAACTTCCTGACCGAGACGGAGCCAACGTATTTCAGACTCGTAAGCATCAACCTGCAACCATACGTAAGATAGATCGGCTATGGTGAAAATCCGTGAACCCTCATTCACATACATTCCTTCATGAACATTTTTCTCAAGCACAACGCCCCCAACAGGCGCGTATAGTGAGATGTGATCCGATGGGAGATCGCTTTTCTCCATGTCTGCAATTTGATCTGCTCTAAGTCCCCAGAGGCGAAGACGTTCACGAATCACATTGAGCTGTTCCTCTGCTGCGCGTCTTTCAACTGTATTATCCTTTGTTGATATGACGTTTTTAAGCGAGTGTATCATTTCCGCATGTGTGGATAGAACCTCAGGACTGTATAAATCCGCAAGGTGTTGTCCCTGTGTGATTGCCTGTCCGGTGAAATTCACGTACAATCGGTCGATGCGTCCCGACACTCGTGCGGTGATGTAACGCACTCTGGTTTCGTCGACCACGATTCTACCTGACATGCGAATTTTATGGCTGATAAATTTTCTCTTCACAACACTTATACGGATCTCGGCCAGTTTTATCGAGCGATCCGATAATGAGATCTTCGAGTGCGATTTTTGCAACGAATGTGAGCTGACTTTTACCAGATCCATGCCGCAGATTGGACATCTGCCCTTTTTAGGCTGTATGATTTGCGGGTGCATGGAACAGGTGTAATGGACTTGCTCCACAACATGGTCGGTACCGGTATCGTGATCATGTTTGTCGCTTGAATCGCCAGTATTTATTAGAAAACCCAGTGTAAAGGCCAGAATGATCGTTATAAGATAGATGATCGTGGTTTTGCGATTTTCAGCGTATCTATTCTTCATGGACTTCAGAAACTCTTCCATTTTATTCATTCCTTTCTTCTTTGCGATTTTCAATGTATTTCGAATTCAGTCTTTTACCAACAGCTGCTTCGAGTCGTGCCACCTCTTTCGCATGCTCGGTAACTAAACGAATAAATTCCAACTCATAATTCAATAATGTCATTTGATTGTCGATAAGTGTCAGGAAATCAATTTTATTAACACGGTAAGCGCCTATTGACGAATTGAGCGATTGCCGTGCGCGGGGGATGATTTCCGATTCATATAATTCTATCATACTATTGATTTTTGTTATTTCGCTGTACGCATATTCGATTTCAAAATTCATTTGGTTTTTGATGGATTCATATTTTTCCCAGAAAGATTCTATGTTCAACCGGCTCTCCTGTACTTTTTTCGATTGCTTTTTGAGAAAATAGATTGGAAGTCTGATATTCAACTCGAACGACAGGAAATCATCCATCCTTAATCCCGATGCAAGATCTTCACGCTGCGTATATGCAACACCCAGACTGAAATCCGGTGCATAGTTGAGCTTTGCCAGATTGTATCTATTGTGCGCCTGATCGATCAACATCCTGGCAATTTTCAATCTCGGATTGTGACTGAGGCCTTGTTCCTTGAGTTCACCTAAACCGATTTCAATATCCACATGATGGATTTCCGCTTCATCTTGAATCAGAGAGGCACTCTCTCTATTCAGTAACCTGTTCAACATAAAGACTGTTTTTTCTCGATTTTGTACAAACGAGATGATTCGCTCTTGTATCTTGGAGCGTTCGATATACGCCTTAAGCACATCCTGTCGTATACCTTCTCCGATAGCGTATTTAGATTCTGCCACCTCAATGATCTGATCTGCAAGAGAGCTGTTTCTTTCTATAATCTCAATGGATCTGTCGATAAGTAGCAAATCGAAATATGCCGTCTTCACTCTTCTCATGAGATTGTTTTTCAGATCGACGATACGCTCTTTTGCTATCGCGACGTCGATGTGAGCATTTTTCTTTCTCAGGCCCAGTTTTCCGGGGAAAGGAATTTTCTGCATAAGAGACAGGCGCTTGCCAGTCATCGGTTCCTGATCAAACCTGTAGTTGTCCACAGGTAAGTTCAGAACCGCTACACCAAGATTAGGATCGGGTAGCGCCCCTGCCTGATGAACAACTGCTTTAGTTGCCTCGAGCTGAAGAGACGCTGCCCTGTATTCGGGATTATTGGATAAAGCCTCTTTGATCAAAAGATTCAGGTTGTCGTTGGCACTACTCACCGTCATCCGAATGACCAAAATCAGAATGGTGAATATCACACTTTTCTTGAACATTCAAATAGCTCCTGATTAGTAACTAACTATGTTATTTCCAGATAAGTTTAAAAAACAGTTGGTAAAGCAACATCAAAATATATGGTTTATGCTATTACAAAATCAATGCCGAAATTTTTGACTTTTAATAATGGTAGATTAAAATTATGATTTATATATAATTAGAGCTACATATAATCTGAAGGGTTATCAAAACATTATGAGCCTTTTGAAGAATAATTATAAACATTGTAGAATATTCTACAATATTTGTCATGCAATTATGATATCGTGTCACAAGAGATCATCAGGATATGAGTTTATAGGGCTGATTGAGGCAGCAGAGATTGTTAAGGAGAAATGTTGTTTTTTTCGCCAAATATACGATAAAGACTTGCAATCCCGATGGATTTATGCTATAATAGTATTGAACACCACCGGAGATAGAGAATTGGCAAAGTGCGATGGAAAAGGCAAAAACGCCTTATCAGATCAGGAGCTGATTGCCTATTATGCGAAAGAAGGGAATTCAAAATGTATCAAAGAAATCTTTGACCGGTACCATCACATCATATTTCTGAGGTGCCAGCAGTATCTCAAGGATGAAGAGGAGAGTAAAGACGCCTCATTCGAGATTTTTGAAAAGATGCTGGAAGACTTCAAGAAATATGAGATTGCCAATTTCAGGTCCTGGCTCTATCAGGTCGTGCGAAATCACTGTTTAAAACGACTGGAATTGAGACGTCGCTTGAAAATTGCTGACGTTGATGTTGAAAATCTCGCCAATTCTTTTATGGAAAATACAGAAGATATTACTCTTATTGATGAGGAGTCGAATACAGATAAGCTGGATCAGCTTCACGACGCTCTGGAAAGACTGAATGAAGCTCAGAGAACATGTCTGAAGCTGTTCTATTATGAGAAGAAAAGCTATAAAGATATTGCGGTGATAACAGGTTTCACTGTTAAAAATGTGAAGAGTCACATACAGAACGGAAGAAGAAACCTGAAACGGATCATGGGGGAAAGATAGACTGGTTCATGCAAGAGAACTGAAGTCATTCCTGTCCTCAACTTCGTGCCATTAACATAATTCGTAGAATTCATTCTTTTGCTGTAATTACAGCAAATGAAGATTTCATTTGAAAAAGACTACATATCCGTTTAACGACGGGGGCACAATGAACAATGCGGTTGATTCATCCAGCTGCCTGACAAAGGATCAACTGGTTGGTTTCTATAAAAACAACCTGTCACAACAGGAGACAAAACGAGTCGAGGAGCATCTCGAGCAATGTCAATCATGCTCTGAAGCGCTGAAAGGCCTCGGCTATCTTGCAGATGTCGATAGACTCGATGATCACCTGAATGCATTACAGAAGCGCGTTGCCGGCAGACTGGATCAAGGAGGCCTGAAGTCATACAAGCGCTACGCGATTGCGGCAATTCTGGTACTCGCTGTTTCTGTGCTGACATTTTTTGTGGTCGTTCCACCGGACGATACTGTCCTCTTCAAGAAGTACTATGAGGTTTATCCCAATACGCAGCCAGTTTTTCGCGGAGATGAAGCGACTTATCCATTGAATGTGGCAATGCTTTATTACGAGCAGAAGAAATATCTTCAAGCAGACGCGATTCTAGCAGATATTCTTCAAAGCGACCAGGGTAACGTCACGGCGAAATTTTACGCCGGACTGACAAGGTTGAGTCTCAACGATATCGGGTTGGCTGAGCATTATATGGAAAGTATACTGGTTGAAGAGCATACAGATGAAGCTGAGCACGCAATGTGGTATCTTGCGCTGATCCGGTTGAAGAAAGGCGATCGAATGAGGGCAATCCGGTTGTTGGAATCTCTCTCTGCAAACGGAGGTCCTTACAGCGATCGGAGCGCATCCCTTTTGAGGGACATGAGCAGGTGATCTTGGGGAATGTCTGTTCCGGACGTTTGTAATGTATGCCGTGATAACTATCCGTAAACGCATTGCTGCGAGAGAGTTTAGATGTGGACATATAAGTCACGAACAAATTTGTATTGGATTGATGCGCGGAGGAAAAGTTTGAAAAAATCCTTGACAAATTAAAAATATTTTTGTATACTTTATTTTGCATTTGGAAGGGCTTCCAAAAATTCAGGTCGAATTCATGAACGTGACAATTTACGATGTAGCTAAAAAAGCTGGTGTCGGTATTGGCACTGTATCCCGCGTCATCAACAATAGCCCTCACCTCTCCATAAAAACCAAGCTAAAAGTCGAGAAAGTCATCAAAGAGCTGAAATATCAGCCACATGCCATGGCACAGAGTCTGGCCCGTAAAAAGACGAATACGGTCGCTTGTATCGTCCCGGATTTTACGGGCTATTTTTTTGTTGAAATGCTGTGTGGCATTCAGCGCGAGTGCAGCACGCTTGGCTATGACCTGATCCTGTACAGCGTCGATGAAATCGAAAAAAAAGAGATGTTTTTAAAGCGTACTCTGCGGGAAAAGAAAGTGGATGGCGTCCTCTTCCTGTCGCTCGACATCTCTGATAAAGAGGCGGACAGATTCATTCAGGCGGACTTTCCCATTGTTCTCGTCGACAGCTTTCATCCGAAGCTGGATTCCATCATGGTCGAAAACGAGGAGGGCGCTTTTCTGGCCACAGATCATCTCCTTCAGCTGGGCCACAGAAAAGTCGGTGTCATTACAGGCCATCTGGACAGCGTCCCCGCCAATGTCCGGCTGGAGGGCTATAAAAGAGCATTAAATCATTGCAAAATACAGTTGAACGATCAATATATTTCGATTTCCAGTATGAATGGAGATACTGAGGAACGCAGCAATCACGGTTTCAACAAAAAAGCGGGCTACAATGCGATGATGCGCCTGCTGGATAAAAACAGCGATCCGCCGACAGCTGTCTTTGTTTCGAGTGATATTCAGGCGCTCGGGGCGATAAACGCTGTCATGGACCGCGGTTTAAAAGTTCCCGAAGATATTGCCATCGTCGGATTCGATGATATCGAACTTGCGGCATGGGTCGGCCTGTCAACGATGCGACAACCCATGGCAGAAATGGGCAGCCTCGCTGTCAGTCGTCTCTTTGAAAAGATCCAGCAACATCATCTCCCGACGATGAACAAGCTTTTCACTCCGAAGTTGATTGTTCGTGAAAGTTCAGGAGATAGAATATCCAATTGAAATCAATTATTCGTATGGAGATAAATCCTATGACTAAAAAAGCCCTGGTAATCGTTTTTCTGATTGGCAGTATTTGTGGATTGCTATCCACCCCGGTTGACAGCGCAACGACCGGGAAATTGGCTGGTGAGGTCACCGATGCCTCTACGGGCGAGCCGCTACCCATGGTAAATGTTTTCATTGTTGGTACGACAATGGGCGCTGCCGCGGATATGAGCGGACAATATGTGATACTCAACGTACCGCCCGGCATTTACACGCTCAAAGCGACGATGTTGGGCTATCAGACAATGACTTATGAGAACGTCCGCGTTTCCATTGATTTGACGACTCGAATCAATTTCGAACTGAGTTCCGAAGTGCTCGCCGGTCAAGAAGTAACGGTGGTCGCCGAACGACCGATGGTCACCAGGGACCTCACCGCGACGACGGCCGTGGTGGGAGCGGAAGAGATAGCGGCGCTGCCGGTGACCGAGGTCAATGAGGCCATTGAGCTGCAGGCCGGACTCGTCAAAGACGCAGGCGGTGGTTTTCACATCCGCGGAGGCAGAAGCGGTGAAGTGAGCTTCTGGATCGATGGCGTTCCAGTGACCGATGTTTATGACGGCAATGCGGTTGTAAATGTGAACAAGGATATGGTACAGGAGCTTCAGGTCGTCAGTGGCGCATTCAATGCCGAATACGGTCAGGCGATGTCGGGTATTGTCAATATCGCGACAAAAAGCGGTGATAATGATTTCGGCGGCAGTCTTACCACCTATTTCGGCGATCATCTCAGTAACCATACGGATCCATTCATGCACATCGATCATGTCGATCCAATCTCTATTCGCAATTTCGATGGCAGCATCCATGGCGCGCTGGTGAAGGACAAGTTGTTCTACTATCTCAATTCACGCTATATTCATTTCGACGGCTGGATTTACGGACAACGGAAATATAACCCCAGCTCTGTCGCTTTGGAGATAACAGACAGAGTCCCCGGCTCGTTCCTTGAAGAATTCGCGCCGGAATATCTCAAGGATGCCAAACTGGTGGATGTTGTGAACGGCGAAGAATTCTATAACTTCCTCTATCTGATGGGCACGAACCGGATCCTCGACTCTCTCATCACAGGCATTGAAAATATCGATTCGCTGCGTGAGGCAAATTACAAGAATCCCAGGGGCGACGGGAAATATGTCCCCATGAACTGGAACAGGAAGATCTACACGCAGGCGAAGCTCATCTATAAACCCATCCCCTCACTGACGCTTTCATTGAATACGATCTACGATGACCTGGACTATCAGGAGTGGGGACTGGATAATGAGCGGGATTACAAATACAACCCGGATGGCGCTCCGAAAAAATTCAGTACCGGCCTGACCAATATCGTAAAGATGACGCATCTGTTGTCATCCCGTACTTTTTATGAGATCGGTCTTTCCTATTTCACAAAAGACTTCTCGCGCTATGTTTACGAGGATTCTCTGGTAAGTGCGACGGACCAAAAATATGTTCATCCCAATGCCGGGCTTCAGCAACCGTTCAGTTACAAAACAGGCGGCACGGACAACAAACGGTTCTACAGGCAAACCAACACGCTGCTCGGCAAAATTGACATCACCAGCCAGGTGACCAATACGCATCAGATGAAAGCTGGTATCGAATTCAGGCGGCACGACGTCACATTCAGAGATGTCACGCTTCAGCCGGTTCAGTCACAGTCTTCATATGATCCAATATTCGATTCTCCCTACATTGCAACAAATATTCAGGACAATAGCTCCATCTACGCCAGCTGGTACAATCATAAACCGCTGGAGCTATCTGCATATTTTCAGGATAAGATGGAGTTCAAGAACATGATCGTCAACTTCGGTCTCCGTTTCGATTATTTCGAGCCGGATGGACAGATTCTGACAGATGATGCAGACCCGAGCATTTACAATCCCATTAAGCCGCAGAACCTCTATTATGACTATGGCACCGATGGCCTGCCCAACACATTTGATCCGGACGGGACAGAAGATAACGGTCTGCGTGATCCGGGCGAACCGGAAGTCACTTATGAGGACAGGCTCGAATACTGGTACAAGGATGCGAGCGCCAAGTACAAAGTCAGCCCGCGGATCGGCGTATCTTTTCCGATCACCGACCGTGGTGTGATCCATTTTTCGTACGGCCACTTCTTCCAGGTCCCGAGGTTTGAGCGGCTGTATCAGAATCCGGATTTTGAACTGGGTTCAGGCACTGGTAACCAGGGCGTGATAGGCAACGCCGACCTCAAGCCGGAACAGACAATCAGTGGCGAGATCGGATTGCAGCAACAGCTCACCGATGATATCACGATGGACATCACAGGCTATTTTCGTGATGTGAGAGATCTCGCCGGCACCCGGGCTCAGGAAATTCTGGTATACGGCGGTTTTGCCAAATACAGCAAGCTGGTGAACAGCGACTTCGGATTCATTCGCGGTATCATCTTCTCCCTGAACAAGCGTTTCACCGGCGGATTATCAGCGAGCATCGACTATACGCTGCAACAGGCAAAGGGAACAAATTCCGATCCTGAAGCGGCCCGAAACGCACTCGCCGGCGGGTCTCAACCCGAGGTGCAACTGACGCCACTGGACTGGGATCAACGGCACACGATCAACGCGACATTGTCATATTCGGCAAACAGTTGGGGCGGCAGTCTGATCGCGCAATATGGCAGTGGATTGCCGTACACGCCGCGCGCCGATAAAGATATTTCGACATTGCTGACGAACAATCAAAGAAAACCGGCATATTTCAATGTGGACTTAAAAGCTTTCAAGGATTTCGACACACCTGTGGGCAAATTCACGGTTTTCACGCGCGTGTTCAATCTGCTGGATCGTCTGAATGAAGTGAATGTATTCAACGATTCTGGACAGGCGGGTTTTACTTCAGATCAACAAACCGCTGCAAACACAAATCCACCGGAGTTGATCAATTCGCTGGATGACTGGTTCACGCGCCCGACTCATTACGCGGAACCGAGGCGAGTGGAAGTTGGATTCACTTACTTATTCTAAAAGTAATCAGGAGTCACTAAACATGAATAAAAGATTGTGTATACTACTCAGCCTGTTGCTGCTTTCGGCGAATTTCGCAATTGCTCAAAGCGGACGTGAATTTCGTCGCAGTGCAATCATGAGAGGAAACCTTGTGAAAACCGTTTACGGGAATTGGGGTGTTATCGGTCAACCCGATGAAAAGGGAAGCCGCGGCGCCTGGATATACGACAACAACGGTTATATCGGCGATGTCAGCCCACTGGTCGGCGTCGAAGTGACGGCACCGGATACAGCGGGCAAGATGGTCACTTTCCACTCGGTCATCACCTGTCCGATATCACGACCCACATTGAATAATGAGCAGTCGCCGAAAGGAGAGGCGTGGACATTCGAACCAAAATCCGGTTACTTCAACGAACTCCAGCAAGGTGTCGCGCTTTACAGTGATCCGGAATCCTGGCCGGCGATCTGGCCCGACAAGCTGACGGATGTCGACGACCCCGGCTGGCCCGGTTCGTGGAACGGATTCTTTGGAAAGACAACAACCGCGTCCGAAGAGACATTTTATGTGATGGATGACAACAAGGATGAGGAGTTCAATAATCCGGAGTTCAATAAATGGGGCGTTGCCTTCAAACCCGATTCCATGAATGTCCTGAGGAAGGGCATGGGAATCGAAGTGAAAGTCAGGGCCATGCAGTGGCGCGACTTTCTCGCCCAGGACAACATATTCTGGCTATACGAGATCACGAATAAAAGCAAAGTGGATTACGCTCAGGTTGTCTTCGGAATGCTCGTCGGAACATATGTAGGCGTGTCATCCACAGAGGATTATCAGGAATACGAGGACGACTATTCCTTTTATGATGTGGAAGAGGATATCGTATTCACCGCCGACTTCGACGATGATGTCTCCAGAAATCCGCTGTGGAATGGTGATGTCGGCGTGGTCGGTTATGCGTTTCTGGAAAGCCCCGGAAACGAAAAAGACGGTATCGATAATGACGGTGATTCGGATATCAATCCGAATGCGCCGGCCACAGGCCCGTTTTTTACAGAGGAAGACTTCCAGCCGAGAACGATCGCTGAGGAGGATGTTCTTATTATCATCGACAGTAAATATAACCGCACACAGACCATTGTTCCCGATGATGCGATTTCCGTGATTACACGAGGAATGACCCAACCAATTGAGGTTGAGCCTGGATTTACAAGACTGGTCGAAGGCAATGTGATCAGAAGAGATGGCGTCGATATCGTCAACCCCAATGCCTATGATGGTATCGACAATGATTTCGATGGTCTGATCGATGAAAATTATTACCTTCATTATCGGCAGTACCGCGTGGATCAGAATGGAAATGTATTGATCAATAAGTTGAGTCCTGTCCGGCATGTGGATTATATTTCCGGGCTCGGTGCGAATGACCTGCTCATCGATGAGGGTCGTGTGGATGGAATAGATAACGATGGTGACTGGGATCCCGAGTTTGACGATGTCGGTGGAGATGGTGTGCGTAACACAGGAGATTTCGGAGAAGGGGACGGTATCCCGACACTCGGTGAGCCGAATTTCGATGTCACGGACGTCGACGAGTCGGACCAGATCGGGCTGACCAGTTTCCAGTATTTCACACCGGCGCGTGAAGTCGACCTTTCCGATGATGAAGATCTCTGGACACGTGTATCGCCGGGGCTTTTCGAGGTTCCTGAATCCATCGTCAATAACGAACCCATCCAGGGCGAAGATGGTGACTTTTTCTACGGATCCGGATATTTTCCACTGCTTGCAGGAGAGACGAAATGGTTCTCCCTGGCTCTGGTCTACGGCGAGGGTGGAGGCCCGACAGTTGAGATCGATGATCTTATGAAAAACCGTAAAACGGTTCAGAAGATCTACAACGCCGATTACCGTTTCCCGCCGGCACCGGACAAGCCGACGCTGACTGCTGTTCCCGGAGATGGTAAAGTGACGCTTTACTGGGACCGGAGAGCGGAACAATCGTATGACCCAGTCCTCAAGACTCAGGACTTTGAAGGCTACAAAATTTACAAGGCAACGGATCACAACTTCAACGATGTATTCGAGATCACGGATACGGACGGCATAGTTACATCCTACAAGCCGATTGCTCAATATGATGTGAAGAACGATATCAAGGGATATTTTTATCCTGGATATGATCTCCATCAGGATTATTCCGGTCTGTCGTACAATTTGGGAGATGACACCGGACTGCAGCACAGTTATGTGGATACGGATGTAGAAAACGGTAGAAGATATTTCTATGCCGTTGTCGCGTATGACCACGGCAACGCGGAGAGTGATGTATTTCCAAAAGAGAACGATTTTCGTATCGACCTGCTACCGACCGGTGAAGTGAGAACGTTTCAGAATACTGCGGTAGTGATCCCCAACGCGCCGGTTGTGGGATACGATCCAAAAGTTCCACCGGACAGCAGCGTTGCCATCGAGCCGGTTTACACAGTGGGCACCGGAAATATTTATTACAAAGTCATCGATGATCAGAAGCTGAACAGCAGGTATGAAAAAGCGGTAGCTGAATTTCAGAATCCACCGAAATACCGCATCGAATTTTGGGATACCTCCAACGACGGTATCGATAATGACAATGACTGGGATGAGGATCTCCACGATGTCGGCAGCGATGGGATCGCGGATACGCAGGATCCGGATGGCACCGAAGGAAACAAGCTGCCGGATGTAGGGGAGCCCAATGTGGATGAAAAAGACGCGGATGAAGTATTCGTACCCGTCACATCTTTCTATAATGTGCGCGATATCATTGGTGTCACACAATCTTTCGTCGCACGAGATACATTCGTCATCAGACTGCCGCACAAAAACATCATTCGGGAGACGGTCGTGCTGAAGGATGCGTCGGAGGCGACGCTGGACTCCACTCATTATATGCTGGATACGGAGCTTGGTACGATCAGAGGGAGAACGACCGGTCAACTCAGGTACGGCGTTGCATATACAATATCGTATCAGTACTATCCGGTCTACAAAAGCCCGTACATGGAAGAGAGTATATTCGAGACGGAGACGAAGGATACGGATATTTTCGATGGCGTGCGACTGCTGTTCCAGAATGACTGGGAAATTAAAATCGACAAGGTGGCGACCGGATGGTCTGATCCAACGAAAGCTATGGATTTCACCATGAAGAAGTTTGTCACCAATTATGGAAATGTGCGAGTCGAGGGTAAGGAGCATCCCAGCGATTACGAAATTGAGTTTTTCGATGAAGTCGTTTACAACACCGCCACTGTTCCGGAAGATCCATCGGTGAAGAGCGTGCCCGTAAATTTCAAGCTTTACAATATTACGGACAGCGTGTACGTGGACTTTCAGTTTGTCGAGATCACACTTGAAAATCGAAATGAACTCTCGCACCTCGATTTGATGACATTTATCGAAGAGGATGACAATGGCAACAGAGTGTTCACCTGGGAATTGTCTTTCCTCGAGAAGGAGGAGGGCGTTCATTTTCAATACGGCGCCGGAGACAAGTTCTCCATCGTCATGGACAAACCCTTTCGAACAGGCGATGTGCTGGAGTTTCAGACAGTGAAACCCGAGGTGATTGTGCTTGCCAAAGATGAAGCGATGAAAAAGATTCGCGTTGTGCCGAATCCATATATCGTGGCGACTTCACATGAGCTTCCGCTGCCTCCGGCCATCACAAGTGGACGGGGTGAGCGAAAGATAGATTTTATTCACCTGCCGGAAGGTTCTGAGATTTTCATCTTCACATCGCGTGGTGAGCACATCATCACAATGAACCACGATGACAACATTCATGACGGCACCGTGTCCTGGAATTTGAAGACAAAGGAAAATCTGGACGTCGCTCCAGGTATCTATTTCTACGTTGTAGAATCTTCATTGGGCGTGCAAAAGGGAAAACTCGCTATCATAAAGTAGTGGAGATATAAAATGAATATGAATCGAAAAACAGTAACGATAATCATGATGCTCATCTTTACGCCTGCTCTCGGCTATGGTCAGGCAAAGGTTGGTACGACAGCTGCCGCATTTCTGGGTATCAGCAGCACCCCGCGTGCCACATCGATGGGTGGAGCATTTGCGGCTGTGGCGAACGATGTCAGCACGCTTTATTACAATCCAGGCGGTCTGTCACGCCTGCCGGGATCGAACCTGATATTTTCCCACACAGGCTGGCTGGTTGACACGGACCTGAACTGGGTTGGATTCAGCATCAATCTCGATGGCACAAATGCCATCGGCGCAAGCATCACGCATCTCGACTACGGCGATGAGAGAGTGACAACAGTGGATCAACCCGAAGGCACAGGAGCGACCTGGTCGGCGGGTGACTTTGCGGCCGCTTTCACGTACGCGCGAAATCTGACGGACCTGTTCTCGATCGGCGGCAGTGTGAAGTATATTCAACAGAAGATCTACAATGAAACAGGAAGCGCTTTTGCCATGGATATTGGATTGCTGTTCACTACACAATTCAATGACATGAAGCTTGGAATGAGCATTTCCAATTTTGGGACAGATATCAAGTTCAGCGGCAAAGACCTGTTGAGCCGTGTCGATCTGGATGAAGAGACGATCGGACACAACGAGAACATCGTGTCGAATCTTAAAACCGAGGATTGGCCGCTGCCTCTCTTTTTTCGTGTCGGACTGGCGATGGATGTGCTGCGGTCGGCGAATTCGCGGCTAACCGTCGCGGCTGACGCTTTTCGACCCAGCGACAATACAGAAATCGTGAATCTGGGTACGGAATTCGCCTTCAATGAAATGGTCTTCTTGCGCGCGGGCTACAAATCTCTGTTTCGAGAAGATAGTGAAGAGGGATTGACATTTGGCGCTGGACTCAATTACCGGATGGGAACAGCCGGCGCCTGGGGTCTGGATTACGCGTTCATGGACTTTGGTGTTTTCGAAAGCATACATATGTTTTCACTGAAAGTGAATTTGTAAACCGATAAGAAGTAATATTAAGCCGGAATTGTTAATTCACGCGGCAAAATCGAAACAACAAGGGAGGTGATACGGGCATTTTAATTTTAATTCATTATTAACAATCTTTTAACCTAATTTAAGGAGTTTTACATGAAACTCAAAACTACCAAATGGATTGTTTTGTTGACTGTCGTGATGTTGATACCGCTGGTGAGCGGCTGTTTCAAGATCATCACAATCACGCAGCCTTCGACCACCAATCCGGGTGAGAAAGTGACTGTACACATGGTGGTCCGCACCGATGGTACCGAAGCGAATCCGAAGTACGGAATCGTCGCTTTTCTGGTCCCCAACGACTGGAGCGTGGATATGGTGAGATACGAAGGCGATTTCGGTCCGGATACGTGCACTTTCCTGCATCCTGACAGCGGCGATGCAAATCCAGGTAACGTTGATCTCTGGGAACCTGAATTGGAAAAGAATTATCCCAGTGGCGATGACATGATGTGGGTGGTTTATCAAGGCACCAAGCCATACACATCTGAACTGGATACAGGTTACGTGGATGTCTACGCGGAGATGACCGCCGGAGCCACCGAAGGTCTCTTCGACATCGGCTATTTTGTAACCAATGCCGATCTTGATCTGACCGATCCCGGCTATTTTTCAATCGATCTGGACAATCCCATCCTCAACGGCAAACCGGATAAACATCTGTTGATCTCCGAGTTCGTCGTAACACCGACGGACGGGGAGTTCATCGAGATCTATAACGGTACAGGCATGGACATCGATCTGTCCAATTACTATCTGTATGATGCTCAGTTCCAGAACGACAACGACTATATCAACATCGTAGACAAATCCTATACGCCATTCGGTTCCGACTTCCTGGCGAAGTTTCCGGACGGTACGATCATAGAGAACGGTGGATTTATCGTCGTTGCAACGACTGGCGATGGATTTAACACCGTATATGGAATGGATGCGGATTTCGAACTCAGAGGGACTTCAGAGACGACACCTGACATGGTCAGTCCGGAAGAGGGTTATATCGGAGGTTCAGCAGGCCTCTCAAATAGCGCAGAATGTATCATACTTTTCCACTGGGACGGTATGTCCGATCTGGTTCAGGATGTTGACTACGTGCTCTGGGGTGACAAGGATGAGTGGATCGACAAGACCGGCGTGACCAAAGACGGTCCCGACGCCGATGCCGTTGCATCCGCTTATTTGCCCGATACTCCTAAAGAAAATCAAACGGTAGTGACTGATGATGTGCCGCACGCATTCGGTCAATCCGCCGCGCGCAAGGAAATGGTCGAGGTCGGTGAAACCATGGCCGGCGGTAACGGATTGATCGGTCATGATGAAACAAGCGAAGATTTCACCATGGCATTTTCTTCGGTGGATCCCACGCCTGGTGATTTCCCGGCAGCCGGAATGGTCAATGTCACATTCGTGTGCAACACCGCGGCATGGCAGGATACTGTCGGTGCCACCGGTCTGGTTCAGCTGCGCGGTACAACGATGACTGAAGCCGGCCAGGCTACCGATGATGCGTCAGTCGATACATTGTCACCCGGCGTTATCATCAATTGGGGCGCGTTGAGCACCATGTATCTCGAAAACGTCGATGGCGACTACTGGCAGGCGACATTCAGAGTGCCCGAAGGCACGAAGATGGCGTACAAATTTTTCGTCAATGCGGCACACGATACCGTGGCTCCGGGCGATGAATGGGAACACACCGGTTGGGAAGGCGGCGTAACCAATCCTCCGGGCATCTACTCCGGTAACCGTGGCCTCGATCTATCCGGTTTCACCGGGTCGGATACAGTACTTCCGGTTCAGTTCGCCAACGGCTGGAAAGGCCAACTGGATGACCAGTATGAAAAGCCATATGAAGAAATCGACGGCACCTTCGCTGTGCATCTTCGCACCAACATGTTCGGCTGGGGCGATTTCGATCCCGGCAAGCATGTGGTTGGTGTACGCGGTTCCAATATGTCCGACTGGGGAAATACAGGCGAGATCTGTTGGGCCAATACATTTGCATTGACACGTGAAGGTCAATCAGGTATCGGCGGCGCTTTCTATTCAGGTACCGTTCATGTGCCCGATCAATACGCAACGGCAGGATTGAAATTCAAGTTCGTCGTTCATCTGAAGGGCAATCCGCTGGATGAGGATTGGGGTGATATGGTATTCAATCCTAGCCAGGAATATGAAGTCACGACAACGGGTAACGATACTACGGTTCACTGGAAGTGGTTCGCCAACCTGGTACCCAAGCAGGCCACGCATCCGGATGAGATCATCGTTCACTACATGGTGGACCTGGCAACGGCAGTTGCCGATCGCGGCTTCGTTCTGGGTGATACGCTGCAGGTCAGAGCCGGCTACGGACAGACGGCGGACAAGCGATATGATCTCTACCTGAACCGTCAGGGCGCCGGAACGATTTACGCCGGTACGGATACGCTGATGGCCATGATAGACCGCGAAATGTTCTATCAGTATTACTCCGTAATCGACGGTGTTGAGTACCGCGAAATTTACTTTAATTTCGATTTTCCGGATCCATCATCCGGTGAAGCTGAAAGACGCGCGATTACGCCTGATACCAATGAGGTCTTCATCGAGGATATCGTCCCGAGTATTACGGATTCACGCCGTCAACCTCGGTTCCGCAATGTAGAGGTCATTGCTCAGGATTCCATCGTTGTGACACTCACCTGCGATGCCCGTCCGGCGATCTATCAGGTGATGGCAGGCGATACGCTGGATGATATCCAGGGCTTCGTCGATGTCGTTCATCCCGATTCTGTGTTGACCTGGGGAATGGCTGTGAATGGTCCTATCACCGGCGGATGGAGTTGTACCGGCGGTAACTGGGGTCGACATCTGATGACCACAGCGAATAAAGCCATGAACGATGACGGAATCAACGGCGACGTTGCGGCTGGTGACTCCATTTTCTCTATCGTTTTTACAATGTATAAAGACAGCACGACGCAGACAAACGGACCGACGAACATCATCGGACAGGAATTCAAGTTCGGTGTTGGTGGTGGAGACAATGAAGGTGGGTTTGGAAATAACCACATCGTGAATGTCGATGATTCTCAGGATTTCTTCACCATCGAGGCGCAGTTCGGAAGCATCGATCCCGGATTCTATGATCAGTGGGATTTCAACAAACGCGGTCCCAAGACCGGTGTCGATTTCGCCAGCGGTCCGGCGGTTCCCGAAGTCTACGCCCTCGAGCAGAACTACCCGAATCCGTTCAACCCGACCACGCACATCAGCTACAAACTGCCGAAAACATCGGCAGTGAAGCTGACCGTCTACAACATGCTCGGTCAGAAAGTGGCAACGCTGGTTGACAAGAAACAGATCGCGGGTAATCATCAGGTACAATGGGATGGAAAGGATCTGCAGGGTATGATCGTTTCCACCGGCATCTATTTCTACAAGATCGAAGCCGGTGACTTCACCATGACCAAGAAGATGATGCTCATGAAGTAATCTGAAGCAGGTAACATAATCTGCTGAAGCAAAATAAAAGCCTCCTGAAGGTCATCGACCTTCAGGAGGCTTTTTCTCAATGCACGTGTCTGTCTATCTATTCTTTTTCATCGGCGAATCGCACCATCTGCATCGTCTCACGACGCGGGGGCGCGTCCGGAATTTCCAGCGGATACCCCAGCGGCGTTACTGTCGCCACATAGTGATCCTCAGGAATTTTCAGCAGATCCTTGACCTCCACTCTGTCCATATCCGCGATCCAGCATGTGCCCAGACCATAGATCCATGCACTGAGCATGAAGTGGTAGGCCGCAATCACAGCATCCTGAATATGTCTTTTGGATTTGTTGGGATCTGAACAGACGGCGATCGCCAGCGGTGCGTTTGAAATCGGAATGCTGTTCGCGTCTCTCAATGAGCTGAGAAATTTCATCTTCTGTTGATCCTTGATCACCACAAAGTAGTAGGATTGCGAATTCCGCGATGTCGGTGACGTCCGGCAGTTGTCGAGTACCGACCGCAACACACCCGCTGTGATGCTTTTCTTCTGGAAATTGCGAACGCTGCGGCGGGAGTTCAATAATTCATCACCCATCATATAGGGGGGTAATGGATTGAGAAATGTCTGGAATTCGAGGACGCGTTCTTCCGGATCCCGTGCGAAAAACTGATAAATAGAGTAAATGTCGTTTGACACAGGATCAGTGGGGGATGCTGATTTCAGTTTTTTATGAATCTTGTCGACATCTGCTTTGCTCCGGTAGAAAAAAGTGATGATACCCGATATCTCGCTTTCCTGGCTCTCACAGAATCCAATCAGCAAATTATCGTGCTGAAGTATCAGGCAATCCGGCTGTTCGAGCCAGACATCCATGCCGATCATCTTCGTATAAAATTCCCTGATCTTTTTGATATCGCGCGATTTATAAAAAGTCAAACCTGCCATACTGCCCTATCCCTTTTTCTCAGTTGCACGTGCCAGTTTTTCCAGCGCGGGAAGGATCATCAATTCGATCTCTTCTTTGCGATCCCTTAGTTCCTGGAAGTAGTCAAATGTTGATTTAAACCATTGACTATCGTAATCTTCGTCAGATCCGTGAATCCGAAGCAGCGTGAGCCCGATATCGGCGCATTTCGAGAGATCTTCGGACATCGGTTCAATCTCTTTAAGGACAGGTGATTTGTTGATGATTGCTTTCAAATTATCGTGATTGTTTTTCCACATCTCCAGCGAATTTTTCAGGTGTTCTGCAGCCGACGCGTCTCCATCGAGATAAGCGTCCATGCGCCATCTGAAGGATCTGGCAGCAGCGACGTCCGGTCTCGCCGCATCAACAATGCGGGTCAATGGCGAGTACGATGTGTACTTTCTCACGCGATGTCGCTGGTATCTCTTGACTGGCTCAATCGCATCCATGAAGATTTTCAACGCGGTGATGTCCCGCCCGTTGGCCAGACGCCGGAGCATGGCATTGTAGTTCTTTTCGTGTGTCAGTCCGAGATCTTCGAGATATAGCGAAATGACGTCCAGCCGTCTGTACATATCCGCGACATCATTCACGCTCTCAGGCGACCAGAGG
>JAZBPW010000103.1:0-3227 GCA_036351795.1 Candidatus Zhuqueibacterota bacterium
ATCTGTTCAGGATCCCGAAATCAGAGTAGAAAATACCGGCTTTCAAATTCAGATTCAGAGGCAGATTGAGCCATTCCATGTACGCTTCTTCGATGGCGATGGCGTCCTGCTGAACGGAAATGAATGACTTCCCGCGGGTGAACGGGTCCAGCGGAGCGACGAATGCCACCTCCATCTCTCTGAGTTCGAATCGATTGTTACCGTATGAAATATCGCTCGGTTCCGATATGACATTTGCCTTCGATGAGCTTACCCCGAAGAAGAAATCACCGCCGACGCTGATGTTCGGATTAAGCCCTGACTGCTTTCTGGTACCTGACCTGAATTTCTTGCCGATTCCGGATGTCTCTTTTTTCTCGACGCGTTTCAATTTATTGGCTTCGTCGAGCAGTTTTTGCAGCTGATCCTCTTTGTCCCGTTTTTCCAGCTTTTCTTTGATTCGTTCGAGTTCCTGCTCCAGCAGGAGGATTCGCTCATTGGATGACGCTGCATTCGATGTGTTTTCCTCTTCCTGGCCCATGTCCCCGGCCAGAACGATCTTCTGGAAAGACGGGTGAGCGAGGAATGAAAATGTCAAATGTAGTGTCAAAAGTAATTTTATGACACGCATTTTTATTCCCTGTTTTATATGTATGATACTATGTGGACCGGGCCGGCTTTTCGATCATGCCACCGGCAATATTTATGGATTAGAGAGACGACATTGAAGCCGGTGGCGCCCTCATTGAAGGAAGGTTGAGAAAGGATGACTTTGTTTCGATTTTTTCTATTGCGTTAAATAAATATGATGTGACATTGCTGGAAAAGAGGAGAAAGCCCGCAAAAATGATGGTAAATTCAATGAGAAATGAGAGCGCGAGCGCCAGCAGATCGATCCTGGCGTGCGGATGAGCCGCAATCGGAGAGTGATTGTTTTCAGTACGATCATAAGGATGTGAGTGAATGAAAAAGAATCCACCTTCCGATATATGAATATGCATATTGGAATAGATGGACAGATTCAGCAGGATGAAAACAAGAAAAAGCGCGAAAACCAGTATGTGGGATTTCTTTTTAATATCCATTGTCTCTTGAGAAAAATTCAGAAGTGAATATAATTATAATTCTGAATGGAATCAAGCCATTTTTCATTTTTGGCATTTGTGGTAACTTTTTTGACCACCTGTACGTTATTTAAGTAGACAGAATGATTCAAGAATGATGCCGAATCGAAAATGAACAGGAATACATTTAAAAAAATCCTGCTGGCGCATAAAGATAACATCTATCATCATGCTTACTATTTCTCGGGCAACAGGGAAGATGCCGAAGACATCACGCAGGACGCGTTCATCAAACTCTGGAAGCACAGAAAGCGTGTGAAAAAAGAGTCCGTCATTCCGTGGCTACTGAAAGTCACCCGGAATTTATGCATCGATTATCAGAGGAAGAGACGCGAAACCGGCTTCATCGACTCCTGCTGTGAGGATTCACTGTACGACAGAGATCCGGGTCCGGAGCAGTGCGCCGTCGACAAGGATGCGTTAGCCACTGTAATGAGAGTGATGGATCAGTTGCCGGAAGTACTCAAAAGCATACTGATCATGCGTGATATACAGGATTTCAAATACAGCGATATCGCGGTCGCCATGGATATACCGCTCAACTCGGTGAAGGTCTATCTTCACCGGGGGAGAAAGCTTCTCATGAAAAAATTGAATTCTTTAAAAAATGAACTGACAATAGGTGTCTGATATGAACTGCCGGATCTGTATAAATCGACTCACCGACTATATGGACGGTCATCTGAGCTCAAAGGAGATGAAAGCCGTGCGTTCCCATCTGGAACAATGCGGGGAATGCCGGGAAGAATATCGTGTGCAACAGAGAGCGCAGTCGCTTTTGAAGCATGTTCCTCTGGAGAGATGCCCAGAGGCGGTTGCCGAAAATGTGTTGCGTCATATTGATACAAGTCATCGTAAAGAGCCGCGCTTCGCTGAAAAACTGAGTGACCTGTTCCACATGAATGACAGATGGCTGAATGCGGCTGTTGCTGTCGCGACGATCATTCTGTTGATGTTTCTGGTATTCCCGCAATTTCAGGGAGTCGAAGAGGGCGATGCTGAATATTCCTCAGAAGAGGTCGCTCAGGCCAGAGAGGATATCGAGCTCGCGTTGGGATATCTGAACTACTATGCGATGAAAACGGAAAAGTTATTCGAAGACCATGTGATTTCGGAATCATTCGCTAAACCGTTGAAATCCACAATGAAAATCGCATTGAAACCAATATCTGATGGAGGTGACAAATGAAAACAAAAGTCTGCTGTATTGCAATCATGTTGTGCGTGACCACGATGTTGCCGGCGCAGTCCAAAGGTGATTTCACACGGCATTCCGGATACGTCGATTTTGGCAACTTCGATAAATTCAAGGATGCCGAGGAAACCGTGGAGGTCTTCATTCAGGGACCGCTGCTGAAGTTCGTCTCCAGGGCAACTGCAAAAGAGGATCCCGAACTGTCGAAACTGCTGGATGATCTGGTGCTCGTGAAAGTCAATGTCTTCTCGGTTGCCGGAAAAGAGGAGAATGAGATCCAGTCCATAATAAAGAATATCTCCGGTAAATTGAAATCGAAAAAATGGGAGACCATGGTTCGCGTGAAAGAACCGGGGGAAAAAGTGGAGATATTCACGCAGTTCGATAAAAGCGGGAATATGACCGGGCTTGTAGTGATGGCGCTGGAGAGCGGCGATGAAGCCGTGTTTGTCAATATTGCCGGCAAGATCGATCCCGACAAGATCGCGCGATTGGGCGGCAAATTCAATATCCCGAAGCTGGATTCACTGGACATCAAGCAATAAGGAGAGGATCATGATACGATATATGAAAATAGTGATCACATCCGCCCTGCTCATGATGCTGTCCTCCGGGTGCATGACAAACGGCGAATTCAATTTCATCGAGCGGTCGATAAAAAAAGAGATCTACCCGTCGACTGTACGCACAAAGTTCAAATTCAGCTTTGGCGCCATTTCGATGTCAACAGCGCGCAGTGTGGTCCGTCTTGCCGATGCCGATGAAGAGGTATTGAATTATCTCACTGAGATCGACAAGGTTCAGATCGGAGTGTATGAAATTGAACATCGTGAAAATAGCACAGACCGTCTCATTCCCCGCGATGTCGAGGAGCGGTTGAATCGCTCCGGGTATCACATCTTCGTTCGGGTGCGCGAGCGCGGAGAAAA
>JAZBPW010000104.1:0-5169 GCA_036351795.1 Candidatus Zhuqueibacterota bacterium
CGGCTCACCGTGGAAATATCCATATTGATCTCATCAGCGATATCCTTGAGGATCATTGGCTTGATATAGTCTTTACCCTTTTCGAAAAATTCGTGCTGTTTGTCGATGATAGACTCCATTACACGAAGTATCGTCAACCTTCTCTGATGAATTGAATTGATCAACCAGCGCGCGGACTCGAGACGCTGCTTAATGTAGTCCTTTGTCTCCTTTGATGTGTTCTTCTTGTCGAGAAGCAGTTTCTTGTATGAGTGATTGATACGCAGATGCGGGACGTTCCAGTCGTTCAGACTGATCTTGAATTCGTCATCCTCCTTCTCAACGGTGATATCCGGAACGATATAATTCTCATTCGCATTCAGATAGCCTTCACCCGGTTTGGGATTCAGTTTGAGTATTTCCTCCAGGATCGCCTTGAAATGCTCAATGGAGATATCCATTTTTTTCGAGATTTTCTCGAATCTCTTATTCTTGAAATCATCGAAATGATCGCGAATGATGGTGATGGCCATCTCGCTACTGTCCTCTTTTTCAAGCAGCTGGATCAGAAGACACTCTTGCAGATTTCTTGAACCGATCCCAACCGGATCGAATCGCTGAATCGTATTCAATACCTTCTCGACAGTTTCCAGAGATGCATTGAAGTTATTGGCAATCACATCGACATCAATAGTTAAATAGCCGTCATCGCCAATATTCCAGATGATGTAGTCTCCGATGTTCAGTTCTTCTTCTGTGAGTTTTGTCATGTGCAACTGACTCAACAGATGCTCCGGAAGCGTTGTCTCGAATACATCGGGACGCTCATAGACTTCGGCACTGGGATCTTTGATCGGTTTGACCTCATAATTGTTCTCATCGTTCAGGATCGTGTCCCAGTCGACTTCATCGTCGGCTTGTTCAGCTTCGGGAATGTCACCCTCGTACTCTTCCTCTTCGCTATCTTCAGATTTCGTCTCTTCAGTAATCTGCTCCATTTCCTGTTCCGCGATCTCCTCCATTTCAAGCTCTTCTTCCAGAAACGGATTCTGTTCCAGTTCTATCCTGATCCGTTGCTCAAGGCTCGCCAGCGGAAGCTGGAGGAGCGAGGAGAGCAGAACTTGCTGAGGGGACTGTTTGAGTTGCAGTCCGAGTCTTTGTGATAATCCCAAATTCATCATAATAATGTGCTTTCTGTTATCGATTCAGCCTGAATTTTTCACCCAGGTATAGTTTTCTTGTTTCGGCATCATTTGCCAGGAATTCGGAAGAGCCTGATTTGAGTACAACCCCCTCATATAGCAAATAGGCCCGATCCGTGATAGACAGTGTTTCGTGCACGTTGTGGTCGGTGATCAAAACGCCAATCCCTTTTTCCTTGAGGCCTTTTATGATATTCTGTATATCTTCGACAGCAATGGGGTCGATACCGGCAAAGGGTTCATCCAGCAGGATGAATTTCGGGTTCGTGACCAGCGATCTCGTGATCTCGACACGACGACGTTCTCCACCGGATAGCATATATCCTTTGCTCTTTCTGATATGCGTGATATTGAGTTCTGCCAGCAGGCTTTCCAGTCTCTTTGATCTTTCCTGTCTGGAGAGATTCAGTGTTTCCAGAATGGCCATGATATTATCCTCGACTGATAGTTTTCTGAATATCGAAGCCTCCTGTGTCAGATAGCCGATGCCCATCTGGGCCCGCCTGTACATGGGATAGTCCGTGATCTCCTGTTTGTCGAGATAGACGGCACCGCGCGTCGGCCGTATCATTCCGGTGATCATATAGAATGATGTCGTCTTGCCGGCACCATTTGGTCCGAGCAATCCCACGATTTCGCCCTGCTCCACCATGAGACTGACTTCATTGACAACGGTCCGCTTTCTGTATATTTTGACCAGCTTTTCAGCTCGAATTTTCAATATCGGTTCACTCCCTTATTATCTGCCCCTGGCAACCATTTCAGGAGGAAAGTAGGTGCCGGAAGACTTTTCCGGATCACTTTCAATGATAATTCGTATGATCTCGTTTTCGTTGAGCTCCATCCTGATTTTATCCCCGATGATCTTGTTCATGCCCTTGTAGTCGTTATCTTCGAGTATATGATAGAAGCTCGTCGCCTTGCCTTCGACTTCAACCTGATGCAGTTTATTGTCCTTAAGGCTCATCGTGATTTTATCACCCTGAAGCTTGTTCATGCGCGTCCCTTCTCCGGTGGAATCGACCGGCGAGTTGACAAAGGCATTTTTCCGTATCACCACCTGCTTCAGGCTGCGGCCGATGAAGAAGAGCTCAATCTCATCTCCGGCAAGACGGTCTCTGTTCTGCCAGACAACAGGGTCCTCCAGCAACAGCAGGCGGTTTTCAGCGCGGAAATACTCTGCCTTGTTGCATTCGGCCTTACCGTTCGTGTGATCGATTCGGACGCTGTCTGTAACCACGGCTCGATCTCCGGATTCCATGATTTCCATCTTTTTGCCGGTGATCACGATTTCATCCGATTGTGTCGAATCCTTCTTCGTAAGCACGGGCGATCCGGTGATAAAGGCGTAGCCGTCATTCCTGAAATATTCGGCATGCTCGCCGGTCAGCACGACTTCGTTCGACGATTCGGTCATCACAACATTATCAGACGCGATCACATGTTCAGTCAGTTTATGATATGTCACCACATCGCAGCACATCTTATGCACGGAATCGACAAAGACGACATTACCAACCGCCTTGAGTGTTCTTTCAAGATCAAAGTAGTACACCTTTTCCGAGGTGATTGTCTTGTCCGGATCCACAAACTCTACATCTCTCTCTAGAATCGTTTCGTTCAGTTCCGAGAAATATTTGGCGTATTCACAATAGAGATTGGCATCCCCCTGCTTGAGGTGAACATTGCCCTCCAGTATCCTCACCGGTCCGTTCGGTGACGTTTCGCCCCTCATGGTGTCAGCAGTGAACTCGAGCTTGTCCTGAGCCAACACCTGAATTGTGGCCAGAAGCGCAAAGAGTAATGTCATGATCGACTGTTTCATACTAATCTGTATCCACACTGTCTGAGTCAGCCTCTGTCTCGAGGTCGAGCTTGACACCTCTGTCCGTTTTACCTCTCGGTTCATTCAGTATCCAGTTCGTCAATGTTTCGTCCGATTCGAAACCGACCCCGTAAAGTGTATCATTCTCCGCCGTCGTGATGGTCACGAATCTGTCTGAGATCACTTTCCTGATATTGTTATTCCACCATATTTTCTCGGTCTGCAAGGTGATGCCGCTGTCAGAGACGACAACCACGTTTTCAAATGCTTCAACCACGTTGTTCTTTTCGTCAAGCCTGCCTTTTTTCGATGTGAGTTTTGACGTATGCAAACCGTTCTCATCGAAAAAATCCACGCTGACACCATCGCTGAAGTTAACGATCTTCTTTTTATTGAACCGTTCCATATGGCCGTATTCAATGATCGCGGTGGTGATCCCGTTCGTCGTCGCTTTGAGCGTGGAATTCCATCCCTCCTGGTCTGGGAACAGGTTTTTGCCTGTGTTTTTGACGGGTGCTTCGTCGTTACCACCACAGCTGAACATCATCAACACGATTATGAAATAGAGTGCAAATCTCATTGTTTCTTCTTTGTTTTCCAGCGGTTATGCATCCAGACCCATTGCGTCGGATGATCGTGAATGAACTGCTCTACGGCCTTGGAACATTTGAGCGTGTTCATGATCAATTCTTCGTCTTTGTTCTCCGCTTTACCCAGTGTAATCTCCTCTCCGACGGCAATATGATGCGTGTTATCACGCCGCATGTGAATGCCGATGGGGAGCAGGGGAGACCCTGTCTTCAGCGCGAGAATAACGGGTCCGACAGGCGTATACGCTTCCATTCCCAGAAAATCGACAAAGACCCCCTGCACATGACGCGTATCCTGGTCGATCAGGATGCCCACCATCTCGTTTCGGCGGAGCACGCGCAATATCTCCCGCGTCGCTGATCCACGCTGAATGTAGCCGAGGCCAGATCCGACACGGTTACGTGTGACCATCTCGTCGAGCCGGGGATCATAAATCGGCGCGCCGACAACGCTTAAAGGATACCCTTTCATCGCGAGGTAGGCCCCGAGCAGTTCCCAGTTTCCAACGTGACCTGTCAGCGAGATGAGCCCTTTTCCCCGGGCAAGCAGCTCATCTATTTTTTCAAGACCTTCGGCAGTGACAATGCTGTCGATATTGTCAGGATTCAATCCGGAAACCCTGAACGCATCCGCCATATTTCTGCCGAGATTGACAAAGACCTCTTTCCCCATCCGCCGGATTTTGTCATCATCGAATCGCTCGCCGAAGACGCGTTTCAAATTTCGAATCGTCTTTTTTCGTTCAGACCCGACGATGTGATACCCGAATCCTCCCAGCGTACCGAGCAAATTGATCGCTGTCTCGCGTTGCATGCCATTGAGCATGCGAAAACCGTATCTTACAATCTGATAAATGAACCAATTCTTGACTCGTTTGACTATTCGACGGGAACGCTTCATTGACTGATTCCCGCTTCCAACAGATCGTGGAGATGAACGATCCCTTTGGGAACGCAGGCTTCATCCACGACGACAACCTGCATGATGCTGTAATCAGTGAGGATCTTCAATGCCCTCGATGCGAGCTCACCCTCTGTAACTGTTTTAGGATCTTTGGTCATGATCTCTACGGCCTGGAGTTTCCAGATGTCCTTTCTCTCTTCGAGCATCCGCCTGATATCACCATCTGTGATTATCCCCTTGAGCATGCCTTTGTCATCGATCACACATGCGGAGCCGAAACGCTTGGAAGTGATCTCGAAAATGACTTTTTCGAGAATCGTATCTTCCTTCACCAGCGGCAATCGTTCGCCGGTGAACATCACTTCATCGATGGTGATCGTCATGATCTTGCCGAGGCTGCCACCGGGGTGCAGCAGCGCAAAATCTTTTGAACTGAATCCTCGCTTTTCAAGCAGTGCCACTGCTATGGCATCTCCCATCACCAGAGCCGCAGTGCTGCTGGAGGTCGGTATCAGATTGTTGGGGCACGCCTCCTCTTTGACACTCACGTCAATGACGATATCACTTCTCTGTGCGAGACGTGAACGCAGATTCCCCGTCATCGAGATTATGGTACAGCCGATTTGCTTCAAGGTTGTGATGATCCGCGTCAGTTCATGTGTGTCCCCG
>JAZBPW010000105.1:0-4087 GCA_036351795.1 Candidatus Zhuqueibacterota bacterium
AAGATCCGGATGGCGAATTCCCAAACATACAGAGACGCATGTTTATGTCGCCAGGGGGGTGGAGACGAAAGTCGGCACCAGGACAGTGCGGGTCGGCAATCTACGCTTCATGGAAGAGAATGATATCGACGCGCGTCAGGTCCAGGAGAGAGTCGGACGACTGGTCAGGCGCGGTGAAAACGTGGTCTACGTGGCCAGAGACCGGGAGCTCATCGGAATTCTCGGCATTCAGGACATGCTTCGGGAGAATATGAAGAAGACGCTGAACCGGATCCGGCGTTGTGGAATGGATGATATTATTCTGCTGACCGGCGATGTGGAGCAGCACGCTGAGATCGTCGCCAGCCGAATGGCCATGGACCGGTTTATGGCAGAGGTCCTGCCGGATGATAAGGCGGAAACGGTTCTGAAATTACAGTCCAAGGGTGTACATGTCGTCATGGTCGGCGATGGTGTGAACGACGCGCCGGCGCTGGCATATGCGGATGTCGGCATTGCGATGGGAGGGACTCGCACCGATGTCGCGATCGAAGCCTCTGATATCACAATTACGAACGATGATCCGTTGATGATACCCGCGACAATCCGGCTTGCCAAACAGGCGATGGATATTGTCCGACAGAACTTCGGTATCTCAATTGGAGTGAATACCGTAGGATTGCTGCTCAGCTCACTCGGCGTTCTGCCGGTATTGTGGGGAGCCGTTCTGCACAACGCGACGACGGTGGCGGTGGTGCTGAATTCCGGCCGGTTGTTGTTTTATGATTTTGAAAAGGGAAAATGATGAAAGATATACCTTTTGTGACAATAGTGCATGAATTGCCCGGGCGATTGAGGATGCGATTGTCAGTGCCTCCGAAGAATAGCAGAAAAATGATAACCTCAGTAAAGGATCATGCGGGTATACAAAAAATCGTATACACACCGGTTTCGAAGTCAGTGTTGATCGAGTATGATCCCGGCGAAGTGACGCGTGAGGAGATGTTGATTCGCGTTGGACTGTACCTCTCCCTGGATTACGGGAGCCGGTCTGTTCGCATCTTCTCGCAACCCATGATCCATGAGATGTCGGATTCGGCATTTTATTCCGGTATTTCACTTTTGATCGCTCTCCTGTTCAGAGTATTCCGGGGTACGGCGAAAAATGTATCATGGACCGAATGGACCGCCGGTGCCAGTACGGCACTGGCAGCCCTTGAGCATGGCTGGAGTGAAGTGAAGAAACGGGGTAATTTTGATCCTGAGGTACTCTCCGTGGTCTATCTCCTGATCGCGCTCATACGCGGCAATTTTCTGCCCGCGGCGGTCGTGACATGGATCAGTACCTTTGGCAGACATCTGGTCAAAATGCCGTCACGCGGCGTTGAACTCCGGCCCGTAGAAGTGGCAAGCGGGAAGAAGACCAGGGAAAAGGAATATGAAGTAGAGGTCTCCAACGTGCATGAAGAAGACGACAAGATGATGTTTTTCAGCATGGTGCCCGCGATCCTGAAGTTCGCTTTCACCGGTGACAGCACCCTGTCCAACCGCAATCTGATCGACCAGATACAGCGCGTCTCCGGCCTCCATGGCGAGGTACTGGAGGGTTTGGGATCGTTTCAGAATGGAATACCATTGAAAATTAAAGATCAAATATAAAAATTTAAAATCAATTAGCCACGGAGACACAGAGTACGCGGAGGTAGAAACAAATGGAAGCAAAATATTGAAAGACAATAAAAATAAATATTCTCTGTGCACTCTGTGCCTCTGTGGCTAAAAAACTTAATTCTAATTACGGAAGGATAAACAATGAACATCACCTCACAACATGTCTCCGGATTCGTCGTCGGTGTCGGCGTTGCGGGTCTGGGCTTCTATCTCTACAAAAAGAACCAACCTCAGGTCGATGAATTCCTGCGCCGGCAGGGAATCCAGCTGCCCGTACATTCTATGAAAGATTATGGGGCAATGAGTCTGGAAGAGCTGGTCGTTGAAAAGGAAAAGCTGGAGGACATGATCGCCGAACGGGAGGTCGCGGTAAAAGAGGAAACCAAGTAGGCGCGCCTTCGAAGTCGCACAGCGGTCGCGTCTGAGCATATCATAAATTTATGTGGCATTCATCAGTTTGTGTGGTATGCTCATCGGCATGAAGGGAGTGATATTGTTGGCATATATCATCGCTATACCCGCGAATGAAATCGTCATTGCAACCATATTGATGCTGACGGTGATGAGCAAATCCATTGCAGGCTACGGAGAAGGCGCTGGTCTGTTGTTCGAATTCGAAATGATGTCTTCTTACGCTGCTGTATTCAGCGCGGGAGGATGGACGCTGCTCACGGCGATCAACCTGATGCTGTTCAGCCTGGTGCACAATCCCTGTTCGACCACACTTTACACGATCTAAAAGGAGACACGCAGCATCAAGTGGATGATGGTGTCCGCTTTGTTGCCGGTTGTCATGGGATTGATGATATGCTTCGTTACCGCCAGGTTGTATCTGTTTTTCAGTCCATAGAATCACATAATAATAATACAAAATGAGGAGTTAATTATGACAAAAAAAATGAGTGTTATCGCCCTGCTTGTGCTGTTGATAGCATCATGCGGCAGTGAGGTGGAAAAACAAGAGACAACACAATTGACCGTGAGCGATATTACCGCGAAAACGGCCGATTACGTTGGACAGGAAGTAAGCATCACCGGTACTGTGGAACATGTCTGCCGGCATGGCGGCAAACGGATGTTCATGATCGGCGAAGATCCAAAGGACCGTTTCAAGATCACACCAGGACCGGAGGTGGGTACATTTGATATTTCGCTGGAGGGCAGCGATGTCCGCGTCGTTGGTGTCGTGCAGGAGCAGGTAATCGACGAAGCCTACCTGGACAACTGGGAAGCGGAAGTCGACGCCGGTGCAAAGCCCGAGGTCGGTCATCAGGGACATGATCGCAGCAATATTGAAGAGGAAGACCATGATGAGGAATCGCTCAGACAGATCAAACAGATGCGAAAAAGACTCGCGGAGAGCGGTCAGGAATCACTCTCTTTTTATAATCTGGAATGTCAATCGCTTGAAATATTAGATTAGGATAAAAATAATGCGTATCAACTGGAGAAAGTGGAACCGCGTACTTCATCGGGATTTGGGATATTTCTTCTTCGGGATGACTGTTATCTACGCCATCTCCGGGATCGCACTCAATCATATTGACCACTGGAATCCCAGCTATATTGTCACCCAGAAAACCGTGCAATGGGATGTTGTTTCCAGCGACGGCGAGATCGATAAAGCAATGATACTGGAATTCCTGGATGATCAGGGTGAGGATGATCATTACAAAAAGCATTATTATCCGGAACCGGGACGGTTGAAAATATTTCTGGACAAAGGGAGTGTGGATGTGGATCTGGAAAGCGGACGCGCCTTCATCGAAAAGCTGCAAAGGCGGGCGCTGTTCTACCAGGTCAATTTTCTGCATTACAATCCCAAGAGATTGTGGACATGGTTTTCCGATATCTACTGCGTCGCTCTGATCCTGGTGGCTATCACCGGCCTGTTCATCCTCAAGGGGAGGCACGGGATCACGGGACGCGGTGCATGGTTGACGGCGATCGGTATCATTGTACCGATTGTGTTTTTCTTGATGTATCAGTAAAAAGTTAGATCTGCCATCTCTCGACTACGCTCGAGATGGCAGATCCAAATATCTGTTTTGTTTATCGGCCTTTTAAAATTGGCGTCAAGACAGACGCGCGGTTGAGCGGCATCATTTGCATGAGTCGTACACTCGCCCTGGATTCCCGCCGGAAGCATGTGGGAATGACAACGCCGAAGTGCAGGTGTCGTACACCTTCCGGGTGTGCGACACCTTGTCGCGAAACAATATTCTAGCTCAATACAACATCTCGTATATCCTGTTATCCTGTCTGATTTTTAGGTTGACGCCTATGTGCTCCGCGGTTCAGCGGCGCGGACCGCATAATGATATTCGCCGGAACCAAAGAGTGTTGACTGACTATCAGCTCTCGATCCCGGCGCGGGCGGCAATTCCCTGAGCGTAGTAATGCTTCACGTCTCGCATTTCGGTGACCAGATCGGCTC
>JAZBPW010000106.1:0-24386 GCA_036351795.1 Candidatus Zhuqueibacterota bacterium
GCAGCGGGCAACATATTTGTGGGTCAAACCGAAGCGCCCCTGCTCATCAAACCTTACGTTTCCGACATGACGAAATCGGAGTTGATGGCGATCATGGTTGGCGGTTTCGCAACCATTGCGGGAGGGGTGATGGCAGCATATGTGCGCTTCGGCGTCGATGCCGGACATCTCATGGCCGCCAGCGTCATGTCCGCGCCCGCCGCGCTTGTGGTTGCCAAGATCATGTACCCGGAGACAGAGGATTCCAAGACAAAGGGCAGCGTGAAGATGATTATCGAGAAAAAAACCGCCAACGTGGTCGATGCCGCCGCGGGAGGCGCCGCGGACGGCCTGCGACTGGCCCTCAACGTCGGCGCCATGCTCCTGGCCTTTATCGCGCTGATCGGCATGATCAACTTCGGGCTGAGCAAACTCGACGATATCATCAACCTGATCACGTTCCATCAAACCGATTTTGCATGGGATCTCAGTCTCAAAAAAATATTCGGTGTTTTGTTCGCGCCTCTCTCCTACTGTATGGGGGTCGATTCCAAAGACATCATCGAGTTCGGCAATCTGCTCGGCACAAAGGTCTCCATCAACGAGCTTGTCGCTTATGTCGAGCTCACCAGTCTGAAAGGCACCATTTCAGACCGTTCCTTCATCATCGGAACGTACGCGCTGTGTGGATTCGCTAACTTTTCATCCATTGCTATTCAAATCGGCGGTATCGGCGGCATCGCTCCGGAACGCCGGAGCGATCTCGCGAAGATCGGCATCAAGGCCATGCTTGGCGGCGCCATCGCCTCATGGCTCACGGCCACCATTGCAGGAATATTGATTTAGACGGCAGAACGATATGAACGCACAACAATTACAGGAATCAATGGCATATATCCGGCAACGCGTCGATCGCATTCCCGCACTGAGCATTATCCTCGGTTCCGGATTGGGCTCTTTCGCCGACCATCTGCAGACCGATGCCGTCATCAGCTGCCGGGACATACCCCATTATCCGGTATCGACGGTAGAGGGTCATGCGGGTCTCATCTACTTCGGCCGGCTTGACGATGTGCCAGTGATGGCGCTCAAGGGCCGCGTACACTTCTACGAAGGTTACACAAAATATCAGGTCGGTTACCCCGTCCACCTCATGGCAGCGCTCGGCGTCAGATCGCTCATCGTCACCAATGCCGCCGGCGCGATTAACACGGATTTCAGGCCGGGTGATCTCATGCTCATCACCGACCACATCAATTTCTCGTTCGACAATCCGCTGATCGGTTCTTCCCTGATCAAGCCGGAGGAAAGGTTTGCGGATATGTGCGATGCTTATCACGCCCAATACCGGGAGCTGGCGCTGGACGCGGCCCGATGCCTTGGCATCGGATTGAAGCAGGGCATTTTGTTCGTCACCAAGGGGCCCTGTTATGAAACCGCCGCCGAGATCAGAATGATACGCGCGCTGGGCGGAGACGCAGGCACCATGTCCACCGTACCCGAGGTGATCGTCGCGAACCAGCAGCGCATGAAGGTACTGGGCATATCCTGTATCACCAATATGGGAACCGGCATACTGGATCAGAAGCTGGATCATTATGAAGTGACAGTGGTTGCCGGTACAATTGAGGCGACGTTCACGAGGCTCATCAGCGAAATTATCAGACGTTTGGGCGCTATATAAGGAGAATTCAGAGTGAAATCCATCGACGATATCATCCGGGCAGCCAGGGGAGATGTCGAAATAGACCTCATCCTCAGGAACGGACATCTTGTAAACGTCTATTCCGGAGAGATCTATCAAACAGATATCGCCATCTACGATGAATATATCATCGGAATAGGCCAGGAATACGATGCGAAAGAGGTTATAGACGCGAGCGGATTGTTCGTCATGCCCGGATTCATCGACGCGCATGTCCACATCGAAAGCTCGATGGTCGAAGTCCCTGAATTCGCGAAAGCAGTGGTGCCGCTCGGAACCACATCGGTTGTCGCCGATCCTCACGAAATCGCCAATATCTTCGGTTACGAAGGCATCCGTTATATGATGGACGCCAGCAAATACAATCCGTTGAACGTGTTCTACATGATGCCCTCCTGTGTGCCGTCCACCAATCTGGAGACAGCCGGATCACAGATTCGGGCGTTCGACATCTTCCCGTTCCTGCGGGAAAAATGGGTGCTGGGGCTCGGCGAGATGATGAACTTCGAGGGGGTGATCAATGGCGATGAAGAGGTTCTGGACAAGCTGAAACTGACCACGGACAAGCGTCTTGACGGACACGCGCCCGGCCTGACCGGCAAACCGCTGAATACCTATATCGCTGCCGGCATCGAATCCGATCACGAATGCACCACGCCGGAAGAGGCGCACGAAAAGCTGCGCCTCGGCATGCACATCATGATCCGTGAGGGCACGGGAACGAAAAATCTGCTGGCGCTGCTCAAGATGGTGCGCCAGGAAAATCTGTCGCGCTGTATGTTTGCCACGGACGACAGACATCCGCACGATATCATCGAAGAGGGACACATCAATTACATGATCAGGAAGTCCATCGAATTCGGGATCGATCCGGTCTCGGCCATTCGAATGGGTACGATCAACGCGGCGACCTATTTCAATCTGAGAAAGACCGGCGGCATCGCGCCCGGTAACTTCGCGGACATCGTACTCGTCGATGACCTTGCCGCATTCAATGTGAAAATGGTATTCAAAAACGGTTCTCTGGTGGCGAAGGACGGCGAATTGATACATCAAATCACCGAACGCCCCCGGGCCTCCATCCGAAGTTCGGTCAATATCAAATGGCTGGAGGGAGATGAATTCAGGATCCCGGCGCGTGGCGAGAAGTGTCATGTCATCGAATTGATAAAGGACCAGATCGTCACTGAAAAGAGGATCGAACGCCCGAAGATCGAAAACGGTTTCGTCGTATCCGATCCCTCGCGCGACCTGCTTCGCTGCTTTGTCATCGAGAGACATCATGCATCGGGACGCATCGGCCGCGGACTCGTCAGGGGATTTGGACTGAAAGATGGCGCCATTGCCTCCACGATCAGCCACGACTCGCACAATATTATCGTTGTGGGCGTGGATGACGAAGATATCATGCGTGCGGTCATTCAGCTGAACAAGGTCGGCGGCGGCATCGTCGTTGCCAGGGGCGGGAAAGCCATCGAGACGCTCGAACTGCCCATCGGCGGACTGATGTCCAACGCACCCCTGGAAGAGGTCAACGACAGGCTGAAAAAGCTGATCGCCGAAACTGGCGCACTCGGCAGTCGTCTGTCCGATCCTTTCATGCAGCTCTCTTTCCTCGCACTGCCCGTGATACCGAAGATAAAATTGACGGACAAGGGACTCGTTGATGTGGAAAAATTCGATTTTATCGATCTATTTATAGGATGAATCAACAAAGGATTATTGCCATGGAATATGTCATTGTGTTTGTCACAACCTCGGATGACGCGGAAGCAGAGAGGATAGGACGCAGTCTTGTCGACAAAAGGCTCGCCGCCTGCTGCAGCATCATCCCTGCCGTCAAATCGATCTTTCGATGGAAAGGGGATCTGTCCGAAGAGAATGAATCACAACTGCTCATTAAAACGCGATCCGTACTATTGCAGGAATTGATACGGCACGTGAACGAGATACACAGCTACGATACACCGGAAATCATCGCCCTGCCGGTGCTGGCGGGATCCGAAACCTACCTGCAATGGATCAAGGATGAAACCGGCTGATATTCGACTGACGATACTCGGATCGGGCACATGCATCCCCACAACCGATCGCGGCACTCCCGGTATTCTCATTCAGATCAAGGACACGAATCTGCTTCTGGATAGCGGTTCCGGGACTTTGAACCGGCTGCTGCGCGCCAAAATTAAGTTCAATGATCTCGATTACCTATTCTACACCCACCGGCACGCGGATCATACCGCAGACCTCATACCCATCCTTCAGGCGAGACGGGTGCGGTCGTACACGCAACCGAGCCCTGTTCTACCTGTCTATGGGCCTAAAGGATTTTCGCTCTTCATGCATTTTCTGGCGGAAGCTTACGGCGGATGGATACTGGACAAGGACCTGGTTGAGATCCACGAGCTGGACTCGCAGCAGCTGGATCTGCCCTTTGGAACCATCCGAACGGACAAGATGAAGCACTCATCTCAAAGCATAGGATACAGAATCAATGTGGCGGGAAAATCAATTGTCTATTCCGGCGATACCGGTTACTGCCCGGAGATCGTGGGGCTTGCCGAGAAATCGGATATTCTGATCCTCGAGTGCTCATTTCCGGATGACCGGAAGATGGAGGGGCACCTGACGCCCAAACTCGCCGGACGCATCGCCAGGGAAGCAGGGTGCAAGACCCTTGTGCTGACTCATATGTATCCTTTGTTCAAAAATATCGATATCGCATCGATATGCAGCGAGAAATTCGACGGAGAGGTGATAGTATCGCACGATATGATGCAGCTGACTGTGAATGTTTCATGACAATGGCTGGTGAACGCGTGATTTTATCATCCGGTGAAACAATATCAATGAACACGTGTTTAATCTTTTGAGATAATCGAAATATGTATCCTCAATGCTATCAAATCGAATTCGAAAATATACGATAATTGCATCATTGCTACTGCATTTTATTCTTGCAGCACTCTATTCTCCGCTGAACAGGATCCTTTTCCTGGTATCTCCGGAGACTGACGCGATTGCGGCCGCGGAACAGGACAGAGAGATCGTCTTCGAGCTGGTTGAGACGCCTGAGGATGCGAGAACGGAGCAGCCGCCCGAAGACGCAGCGCTTTTGTCCGACAAAAATTCCCGGGCGCGGGATCTATATACCTCAAAGGACAAGGAGATGGGAACCCCCTTTTCGAGAGGTGATCTGGATGTCAAGGAGATCCTGCCGCAACAAGACCAGGCAGAGCAAGGCGCACCGTTCGAAGAGCGGTCGGAGGAGGAGGTCACGCGGGAACGGCCGGAGGAGACCGGGTCGACCGTCTATACGACACCTAAGTTCAGCCGCGAAGCTCTGATGGGAAGAAGTATGCCCTCAACGCAACAAAACAGACCGAAATACGACAACGAAGATTTCAACGCGGAAGAGATCGGCGGCCTGACCTTCAATACCTATGACTGGAATTTCGCACCCTACATGTTTGAAATGAAAAGGAAAGTGGAGAGAAATATATTTCCGCCTCCAGCATTCACGCGCATGGGAATGATCGACGGCGAAACCATACTGAGGTACAAAGTGTATCCGAACGGGGAGGTGCGTGATCTTGAAGTCGTGAAATACATCGGTCATAAATCACTCATGGAAACCAGCCTGCAGGCGATGAGAAACGCCTCGCCATTCAAAAAATTACCGGCTGATTTCCCTGAAAATTATCTGGAAGTGACAGCACGGTTTACTTACTATATACATCGCTAACAAAGGAAAGACTCATTATGGAAGACATCTGGATCATGCTGCAGCGGGGAGGGATCATCATGATACCTCTCATTTTGTGTTCGATCATCTCGCTGGCAATCATCATCGAAAAGATCATTGCGCTGAGAAAGAAAAAAATCATAAATTCCGAAATTGTGAGCGTCATCGAGAATATCAAATCAAATGCAGACATCGATCTGGCGGTTTCAATTTGTGAAAAGCACAAAGGCGTCTTTTCCAATATCATTCAGATCGGCCTGAATAACGTGGAAAAAACGAGAGAACAGGTCAAGGAATTATTCATTGATCAGGGCAGGCAGGAGACCAGGGTTCTGGAACGCGGATTGGGCATACTGGAGACGATAGCCGCCATCGCACCGCTGCTGGGACTGCTGGGTACGGTTATCGGCATGATCAAGGTCTTCAATGTAATCTCTGTGCAGGGTGTGGGACAGGCGGAAGCGCTTTCCGGCGGTATTTCGGAAGCATTGATCACCACAGTCGTCGGCCTGTCTATTGGTATCCCCACGCTCGTGTTTTATAACTATTTCACGGATAAGGCGGAAGATATCATACTGGATATAGAAAAGTTCTCAAACGATCTCGTGAACAGGATCGGTCTGTTCAAAAATAGTGACTGATATCATCATTTTCATACCGGCATGATTCGGTGTGACGCTGTAAATCGAATCATGCCGAATTTTTCGAGGCACCGGGTTGAACTGCGCGGACAGCGCGCGGAACATCCCGGTACCTTGAACAACGCACCGCTTCAAAGATATTTCGGATAAAACTTTTGTTGAGAGGACGTTTCAGGTGACTGAAAGAAACAGGTCCTTCTCGGCAAATGATACTGAATTATCTGAAATCAAAGCCCGCCTGCAAACTCGCTCTTTGCTACATCTTCGGGTTGATCGCGGCTAAATATACCGATATTCCTCCTTTGTGGCTGTTCTGTGCCTCGCTTGGCTTCGTGCTTTTATTTGCACTTCTTTTCATTTTGAAAATGCGCCTAAACATCGTCGTCCTGGTATTGGCGATATTGACGACAGCAATGTTGAGATACGAGATTGCTACCACGCTGCTGCCTTCCGGTCATATCGCCGGCTTCGTTGGCAAGAAGGGTAATCTATCGATACACGGACGCATCTCCAATTTTCCGGTAGTCAAGGACAGTCTCTATCATTTTGAGCTGGATGCGGACAGGGTCATTCTGAACGACACCCTGGTCTTCGAAACCCAAGGTCGCATCATTATCAAGAGAGTCCCTGAATGCGTTCAGCCTGAAAAAGGGGATGAATTGATCGTCAGGGGTAAGTTACGAAAACCGAGAACCTCTCGAAATCCCGGCGAATTCAATTACGCGCACTACCTGATGGCACAGCATATTTATGGATTCATGTACATCAGGGATTCCACGAGGGTGCACATTCTGTCGCGAAGCAGGGGAAAGTCCGTTCCGGATAAAATAAGAGAGACCATTGATGAGAAGATCAGTGCCTGGTTCAGCGGACAAAGCCGTGCGATACTGAAGGGACTGCTGATCGGCGAGCGCGGAGAGATCACTTTCGAAACCAGGGAGGCGTTCAGCATCAGCGGCACAATGCATGTTCTGGCTGTCTCCGGCCTGCATGTGGGATTCATTGTCCTCATCTTCGTCTCGCTCTTCCGCCTGGTCGGCATCCGTTTTCACACGGCAACGGTTTTAACCATCATCTGTACCATCTTGTACGCGTCTGTCATCGGTTTCAAGCCGCCGGTTGTCCGCGCCTCTACGGTGATCATTCTGTTTCTTGCGGGGAAACTGCTGATGCGGAGATCGCATCCCATCAATCTGCTCTCCGCTGCAGCGATATTGATCCTGATGCTTGAACCGCTGCAGCTCTTTCAGGTCTCATTCCAACTCTCTTTCATTGCCGTGCTGTCCATCTTCATGTTTCACGAAAAGACGGAACGCATCATTATGAAGGTTCATTGCATCAAAAAAATCAATTCATTCAAGGTGGGCGGTTATCTGGTGCAACTCTTCATCGTGTCCATCTCCGTCTCATTCGGGACACTGCCGATCACGGCGCTCTATTTCGAAAGGATTCCGGTGCTATCGGTGTTCGTCAATATTGTCATCGTTCCTCTGACCGGACTGATCATTCTCCTGGGATTCTCTTTTATCATCCTGTCGCTTCTTTATTCAGGCGCGGCAGGGCTCATCGCCACAGCATGTCACTTTTCGCTGCAAATCCTCATCAACGTCGTCGCTCATGTCTCGGAACTGGATATCGCGAGTATATCGATATATCAATGCGAAGTCGCGCACGTCCTCCTGACCTATATCGCCATCCTGCTGATCTCTCATCCGGGATCCCGCACGGTCCGCAAGGCCTCGGTTTTCTACCTTCTGGTGGTGCTGAACATCGTTGTCTGGAACAGTGCATTCAGGGCGGTTGATCAGCTCGAGGTCATTTTCTTCGATATCGGTCAGGGAGACGCCGCACTCTTCAGGACTCCGGATAGCAGATATTTCCTCATCGACGCGGGAAACAGTTACGAGGAATTCACCGAGGCGGAGCGACATATTCTGCCCTACCTGAAGAGGCAGGGCATCGACAAGATCCATGGCGCTTTTCTGTCGCACGCGGACAATGACCACATCGGCGGGCTGCCATATCTCATGCGGCACATAAAAATCGAAACGATCTATGATTCGGGAAAGCGAGCGGATTCAGAGATATACCAGGACTACCGGCATCTGATCGATAGTCTGGGCATACAACACAGGACATTGTCAGCCGGCGACAGGATCACTTTTTCCGGCAGATGCGGTCTCTATGTCCTGCACCCGGATTCTTTGAATGACTATGACACGCAAAACAATCATTCGCTCGTATTCAAGCTGGTCTACGATGAGGTGAGTTTTCTGTTCACAGGAGACATTGAAAAGGAGGTCGAGGATCATCTTCTGCGATTCAAAGATCTGATACAGTGCACCGTTCTCAAGGTCGCCCATCACGGGAGCAGTTCATCCAGCACGGAACATTTCATTGAATTCGCGAAACCCCGGCACGCCGTGATTTCGGTCGGTGAGTACAATCGCTTCAGGCATCCCTCCGAAAAGGTGCTGCGCAGATTCAGGGATCATGGCATCAACATTGTGCGCACCGACCGAAACGGCGCCGTCATTTTCAGGACGGACGGGAGTTCGCTGGTCCGCGTCCGCTGAAGACGCATTTCATGGCAGATCGTTCTGGTTTTCGTCCCAGTACCCCGGCTGGCCATTGTTGTAATTCGGCATCTGAATGTATCCTGCCCCTGTCACAGCGTCCCAGGCGATCATTGCCGTTGTGGCGGCGGAGGCGTCATAATACTGGACATTTCTGCTCGTGCCGTCAACAATATAGCTCAATTTATCTCCTCTGGCCGGATCACCATCCAGAATGATCGTAAAGTCCAGTGTCCTGTCGTCCTCTGCATTATTCGTCCAGTCAATTCTGAGCAGCTGTGTATAGGCATCCGGAATCGCCAGGTGGTTGAATACCCACTCACCCTCAGTGCCATCAAAGTTGCAGCGTCCCATAAACCAGAGAAAATCATTGAAGTTTTGTCCCTGTGTGTAGTACATCTCCCATACGGACTCGGCATTGTCGACATCGATCCATCCCGCGAGATCGGATGTATACATATCGTTGCTGAAAATCCAGTGGAACTTGCCGTCATTCTGAAACTCGACGTCCTGATTGACTGCCTGTCCAAACAGGACAACCGGCAGCGCCATATGCACGATCACAGCGGCGTTCACCAGCGTAACGGTGGCTGCAGCGGCTATGAAGTGTTGTTTCGTGAATATCTGAGCTTTTGCCATTGACTGCGAGCCGCCTGTAAACAGCGAGAAGTCTGTCTGCATGGAGCTGAGGGGAGGTGGAACAGGCTGCTGCGCCTCGGTGGATGTCGGGCTCTCTTCACAGGCGATCTGCATTAAGGACATGGTCAAAATCAGAAGAAACGAAGCAGTGACACGAAAAGAGGTTTTTGCCATTTTGTACTCCTTTCCTGATCATGAAATATGATAAGCATGAACATACAAAGAATAAACCAGCGGCTTTGAAGGATGTTCCGGAAGTTTTGCAAAAAAAAAGCCGGACATCCATACGGACGCCCGGCTTTCTCACTGTAGCATCGGTGTTACGAGGGCTATTTCATGAAGGTCATTTTCTTCAACGCTCTGTAACGTTTACCCGAATCAACGCTGACAGCTTCGATGGAGTAGAGGTAGATACCGCTTCCAACCTGGCTGCCGAATTGATTCCGTCCGTTCCAGACGATATGATGATAACCGGCCTCCATCTGCTGATCCACCAGAGTGATGACATGTTGTCCTAAAATGTTGTAGACTTTCATGGTCACTCTCGAGATCTCGGGAAGCTGATAATCGATCTTCGTCTCGGGATTGAACGGGTTCGGGTAGTTTTGTGATAACGCGTAATCTGTCGGCAGGAGTCCGATATCGCCGAGGATCGCACCTGCTTCAGACGCACTGAAGCTGGCCAGTTTCGCCAGTTCAACCACAGTTCCATTCGGGAATGCGGCATAGATAGCAAGACCCTCACCATTCTGGTTCGACTCGGGATTCAGAAATCCTGATGCGAAGATAACCGCTGCGCTATCCGCAAATGCGCGCATCTGAGCGAGCGCCGACGCATAAACCATGGAACCGTTCGCATCGGTCACCGTCAGGAAGTAATTCGATGCCGGCAGAGAGACATACTCTGTAAATTGTCCATAACCGATATCGTCCGCAACCTGGAGTCCGGCATAGGTATCCATGGCCGGTGCATCCGTGACACCATTCAACAATGTGAATTCAAAGTGTCCGGGTTGCAGCGAATGATGCTGCGTGAACTTCTTGAGCAGCAACGTAAATCCGAATTCTCTTCCTTCGGGATTCGCTTCAAAGTTGTTCATGTTCAACACACCGTTTGTCACCGCAACATAGGACATGCTGTCCTCGAGTGTGATCTCGAAGTTGGCAAATACTGAATTCGCCGATGTGCTGTTCCCGGGTGCGAAGCCCAACTTAATGGGTACACCTGCCGGAACATCGAGATACGGTGTGGCTGAACGGAACGTAAAGTCATTCAACAAGAGCGCACCATCCATATAGACATCCACAGCACCAAGAACCGGATCCGCAGAGTTGTGGATCATCTGCAGATGTGCCGTGGCAACCGAATTTCCAAACACCTGGAATTCAGCAATCGATATGTTGGGTGAACCAGCTCCACGCGCTTCGTTTAACTTCAGTTTAATATATTTCGCAATGAACGGTTCGAACTCAAAGACTTCCCATTCCTTGCGTGTCTCGATTTCGCCGCTGTATGCCAGTTCGAAATCGACACCATCATTCGATGCCCAAAGCTCGAATTCCGTAGCGCACATATTCGTAAAGTTGCTTCCGAAAATGTCATTCGCGATCATACGGATCTTGTGGATCATCTTGCTGCTTGAATCCGCGAATTCAAATGTTGCCCACGCGTCTTCGCGCAGCGCGATCACCTCAGCCGAGCTGCTCATTACATCATGGTCGATGGCATTTTCCCAGCCATATTCCATGCTGAACGTGGCGCCGCCTTCGACTAGCTTCAATTCAGCGTAATCCGGATCGATGAAGATCAGGTTCGGAGCAATGAGTTCGCTCTTGCCACCGGTTCCATCCCCGGTCAACGTCACAGTGTATTCTCCGGCTTCCGCATATACGTGTGCCGGATGTTCCATCTCCATAACGCTGTGTGTGAGGACTTCCGCGTTGCCATCACCATAATCCCAGGTGAAGACATTGACGCCGCCGTAACTCATGTTCTTGAACTGAACTTCCATTCCGGGCGCGCCGATGATCGGCATTGCGCTGAAATCGACAACGCCGTCCTTGTGAACAATGATGTATTTCTGCTTGACAATACTGTCACTGCCACCCGGACCGGACACGCTCAACTGAACTGTGTAGTACTTGAGCGGTGGATTGGAGAAGCAATGTTCGGGATTTCTTTCGTTACTTGTCGTCCCATCGCCAAAATCCCACTCGAAGTGGTTTGCATACTGAGACATATTCTCGAAATTGACACAAACCTTACCTACGCCGGAAGTCACATCCGCGGTGAAATCCGCGATGGGTTCAGGCGGCAGGTATCCGAAATTTGCCTTCTTGTAATCTTCACCGGGTTCCAGATCAACCGGCATTGGATCGTTACCAGTCGTGGTCAGGAAGAATTCAGGCAATGTGCTATCATCGATATCAACCACATATTTTCCAGGCGGCAGATCTTCGAACAGATACGTGCCGTCAGGCCCGGTCGTCTTCGTGGCGACCAGTGTGCTGCCGTCTTCTTCGTACAGATTGACCACAACGCCAGCGATTCCGGGCTCTCCGGCATCCTGAACGCCGTTTCCGTTCTCGTCGTGCCATACGGTATTGCCTACCGAGGCCAGTTCAATGAGACCGGCATCGATGGTGATGTTGTTTTCACCGGAAACCAGCGTGTACAACGGTGAACGTCCATTATCCGGGTTTGCGTCGTTGTCTACGGCATCATCACTACCGGCATTTCTAAGTGTCGGCATATAACCGGCAGGACTCTCGAACTTAACACGATACTCACCAGGAACCAGATCGGTGAAGCTGTACAAGCCGTTCGCATCGGTCGTTGTCGTGGCGAGAACATTGTTACTCGCATCGAGTAATTTCACGGTGACATCCGCAACCGGCGGTTCACCCTGGTCCTGAATACCGTCGTAATTCAGATCGTGCCATACATAGTCACCCAGTGACGCCAGCTCATAGAAACCGGCATCGATGGTCGAATTATTTTCATCCGGACCAAGCGTCACAACAGGACTGCGTCCTGTGCCCAGATCCGCATCGCTATCCGCGGCATCATCCGAACCCGCGTCCTTCGGTGCGGGAACCATGCCGCCGGGTTGCTCGAACTCAACCATGTAGTCGCCGGGGACCAGATCCTTGAATACGTAATTGCCATTGGCATCCGTCGTGGTCGTCAGACCTGTGGGATTGCCCTGGCCGTCCAGCAGGTTCACTGTTGCGCCTTCGATTCCAGGCTCACCCTGATCCTGTATGCCGTTCGCATTCATGTCTTTCCAGACAAGGTCGCCGATCGACGCGGTGGGAACAAACATTCCGGCATCGATGGTGGGATTATGCTCACCGGATTCGAGATTCACCACAGGGGTCTTCCCTGATGTGCGGTCCGCATCACTGTCGACTGCGTCATCCGATCCCTGATCGGGATAAGTGAATACGAGATTACCCGTCGGAATGAATTCCACCATATAATCGCCGGGTATCAACTGACTGAATTCATACCAGCCGTTGGCATCGGTCGTGGTGCTTTGACCTGTGGGATTCCCCGCGCCATCCAGCAGATTCACTGTGATGTTTTCAATGGCAGGTTCTCCCTGATCCTGGATACCGTTGTAATTCAGATCCTCCCAGACATAGTCGCCCAGGGAAGCAGGACGATAGAATCCGGCATCCATGGTTGTATCATCATCATCCGGTGCCAGCGTTACGAGATCTGACCGGCCGGTGTTCGGATCCGGATCGCTGTCCAGCGCATCATCGCCACCCTGATCTTTCGGCGTGGGTTCATGATTCGCCGGTGTCACGAATTCGACGATATAATCGCCGGGAGTGATATCGGTGAAGCTGTACAAACCATTGGCATCCGTCGTGGTCGTCAGACCCGTGGGATTGCCCTGGCCATCCAGCAGATTCACTGTCACACCCTCGATTCCGGGTTCGCCCGAATCCTGAACGCCGTTACCATTCACATCTTCCCATACGAAATCGCTGAGTGATGCTTTCTGGTAAAAGCCGGCATCGATGGTCGGATCGTTTTCACCGGACTCGAGATTCACGACATGGCTCTGTCCGTCATTGGGATCCGCGTCGCTGTCCAGCGCATCATCGCCACCCTGATCCTGTGATGTCGGATAGTAGGTCGCGGGCTGCTCGAACTCAACGATGTAGTCTCCCGGAGCCAGATCTGTGAACTCATAGAAACCATTGGCGTCCGTAGTTGTGCTCTGGCCCGTGGGTGATCCCTGGCCGTCCAGCAGATTGACGGTCACGCCTTCGATGGCGGACTCACTCTGATCCTGAACACCATCGCGGTTCACATCGTTCCAGACATAGTCACCCAGAGAAGCGGGCTGGAAGTATCCGGCATCGATGGTCGGATCGTGCTCGCCTGATTCCAGGCTGACCACATGACTTTCGCCACTGGTTGGATCGGCATCGCTGTCCAGAGCATCATCGCCGCCCTGATCCTGCAGTGTCGGATCGTAACCATTGGGTTTGTAGAATTTCACGATGTAATCGCCCGGATCGAGATCGGCAAAACCATAGGAACCGTCAGGCGCCGTGGTTGTCGTCTGCAGGAAATTACCTGCGCCGTCCAGCAGATCTACCTGAACATCACCAATACCCGATTCACCCTGATCCTGAATGCCGTCGCCGTTCAGGTCTTCCCACACAAAATCGCCGAGGGAAGCCGGACGGAAGTAACCGGCATCGATGGTCGGATTGCTCTCTTCCGGTAACAATGTGATGAAATCGGTCATACCCGTCGCGGGATCCGGATCGCTGTCCTTGGCATCATCGCCCTGGTTCTGCGATGTCGGTTCATATCCGGCAGGCGGGTAAAATTTCACCTTATACGTTCCCGGATTCACATTCGGGAAGCTGTACAGACCGTTCGCATCAGTTACGTCCATGTCAATAAGTTCATCGAAATTGACATTGTTATAAAGTTCAACAGTCACGCCGGGGATTCCGGGTTCGCCGACATCCTGCACGCCGTTCTTGTTGAGATCCTCCCATACAAAGTCGCCTAATCCTGAATTCAGGAAAAAGCCGGCATCGATGGTCGGATCGTGCTCGCCCGATTCCAGAGTCACCATATCGCTGTAACCTGTGGCGATATCCGCATCGCTGTCCAAAGCATCGTCCGTTCCAGCATTCTTTGTCGTGGGATAATAATTCTGCGGTGAAATGAATTCCACGATGTAATCGCCCGGAGGCAAATTCGTAAATTCATAGAAACCGACCGCATTTGTCGTTGTGGTTAATCCAAGTGAATTTCCTGTACCGGCGAGCAGATTGACTGTCACATTTTCTATGGGATCTTCACCAACATCCTGAATACCATCGCGGTTCTCATCGACCCAAACGAAATCGCCGAGAGACGCCGGAATGACAAGACCTGCGTCGATGGTATCATTGTTTTCACCACCCTGAAGCGTGATCGTATCAGATCTAAGTGTAATTTGATCAATATCACTGTCCTCAGCATCATCACCACCCTGATCCTTCAGCGTCGGAACCATATCCTGCGGTGGTACAACCTCGACAATGTAATCGCCGGGCACGAGGTTATTGAAGATGTACTCACCATTCTGATCCGTGGTCGTGGTTTGACCGGTGGGATTCCCCTGTCCGTCCAGCAGATTCACCGTAACATCGGGGATTCCCGGTTCGCCCTGATCCTGCACACCATTACCATTTGTATCCTCCCATACAAAATTGCTGATGGATCCATTCTGATAGAATCCGGCATCGATGGTTGGATTGCTCGTGTTGGCCGGCAGATCGACCACCGGACTGCGGTGATTATTGTTGGGATCCGCGTCGCTGTCCACAGCATCGTCCGATCCGGCATCCAACGGGCTGGTTTCATAGCCTGAAGGCGGAACGAATTCCACAATGTACTGGCCGGGCTGCAGATCTGTAAAGTTGTAGCCACCATTGGCATCCGTAGTGGTGGTCCCGATCTGATTGCCGGTACCGTCCAGCAGATTCACGGTCACATCCGGAATACCGGGTTCATCCTGATCCTGAATACCATCGGCATCGAGGTCGTTCCAGACAAAATCGCCCAGACCCGAGCTCTGGTAGTAACCGGCATCGATGGTCGGATCATGCTCTCCGGATTCCAGATTCACCACATGGCTTTGGCCGTTGTTGGGATCCGCATCGCTGTCCACGGCATCATCGCTTCCCGCATCCTGCAGTGTGGGCGTGTATGAGGCCGGTGTGATAAATTCAACGATGTAATCACCGGGTTCGAGGTCTGTGAATTCATAGAAACCGTTGGCATCCGTTGTGGTGGTCCCGATCTGATTACCGGAGCCGTCAAGCAGATTCACGGTCACGCTCTCAATTGGATTTTCACCCTGTTCCTGAATACCGTTGCGATTCACGTCATCCCAGACATAGTCGCCCAGCGAAGCCAGTTGATAGAAACCGGCGTCGATGGTAGGATCGTTCTCACCCGACTCCAGGTTCACCAGATGACTGCGGTGATTGTTGTTGGGATCCGCGTCGCTGTCTACGGCGTCGTCTCCTCCGGCATCCAGCGGACTGGTTTCATAGCCGGCCGGCGGAACGAATTCGACATAGTAGTCGCCGGGAACGAGATTCGTGAAGCTGTATGCACCGTTGGCATCCGTGGTCGTTGTACCGATCTGATTGCCGCTGACATCCAGCAGGTTCACGGTCACATTCGGAATACCTGGCTCGCCCTGATCCTGGATACCGTCCGCGTTCAGATCGTCCCATACGAAATCGCCCAGCGAGGCCAGTTCGTAGAAACCGGCATCGATTGTGGGAATATTCGTATTCGCGGGCAGTGTCACGGTCGCCGTACGGCCTGTGGTCGGATCCGCGTCACTGTCAACGGCATCATCGCCACCCTGATCCTGCGGACTCGGTTCGAATCCTGAAGGCTGCACGAATTCGATGATGTAATCACCGGGTTGCAGATCGATGAAGCTGTAGCCACCGTTCGCATCCGTGATCGTGGTTTGAAGCGGAGAACCACCCTGTGGCACCCACAATTCCACTGTCACGCCGGGAATTCCGGGCTCATCCTGATCCTGGATACCGTTCGCATTGAGATCGTTCCAGACGAAATCGCCCAGACCCGAGCTCTGGTAGTAACCGGCATCGATGGTCGGATCGTGTTCGCCCGACTCCAGATTCACGACATGGCTCTGACCCGTGGCCGGACTTGCGTCGCTGTCCACGGCATCATCGCCGCCCTGATCCTGCAGCGTGGGCGTATATGACGTCGGTGTAATGAATTCGACGATATAATCACCAGGTTGCAAATCGATAAATTCATAAAACCCGTTTGCATCCGTGGTTGTACTCTGACCGGTGGGCTGACCGCTGCCGTCAAGCAGGTTTACGGTCACATTCTCTATTGGAACTTCGCCCTGGTCCTGAATACCGTCGCGATTGACATCGTCCCAGACGTAATCGCCCAGCGAGGCCAGCTGATAGAAACCGGCATCGATGGTCGTATTGTTCTCGTTTGATTCGAGTGTCACCACCGGACTCTGGTGATTCGAATTGGGATTGGCATCGCTGTCTGTGCCTTCCTGGCCCACGTCGAGCGGGCTTGTTTCATGATCTGCCGGTGGCACGAACTGAACAATGTAATCACCGGGTTCCAGATCGGTGAAACTGTACAGACCATTGGCATCTGTCGTGGTCGTTTGCCCGGTGGGCTGACCACTGCCGTCGAGGAGAATCACCTCGACTCCGGGTATGCCTGGTTCGCCCTGATCCTGAACGCCGTCCGCGTCCAGATCATCCCAGACAAAATCGCCCAGAGCAGCCAGTCTGTAATACCCGGCGTCGATCGTCGGATCATTTTCTCCGGATTCAAGGTTAACCAGATGGCTTTCACCGGTGTTGATATCCGCGTCGCTGTCAACGGCGTCATCTCCGCCCTGGTCCTGCGGCGTTGGGATAAATCCGTTCGGTGTGGTGAAACGCACACGATAGTCGCCCGGATCCAGTCCGACGAAGCTGTAACCGCCGTTCGCATCGGTGGTAGTTGTATTCAATACATTGTCCTGGTCGTCCAGCAATTCCACAGTGACATTGGGTATGCCGGGTTCGCCCTGGTCCTGAATGCCGTCCTTGTTCAAGTCTTCCCATACGAAGTCGCCCAGGGAAGCAGGAACAATCATACCGGCATCAATTGTATCGTTATTTTCTCCCTGTGTGAGCGGGATGGGCGCAGTCCGACCGGTCGTCACATCGGCATCGCTGTCGACTGCATCATCGCCCCCCTGATCCTGGGGAGAAAAAGTGGCTCCGTGCGGCAGCACGAATTCAACGACATACGTTCCGGGAAGCAGATTATCGAAACTGTACAGACCATTGCCATCCGTTGTCGTCGTGGTCAACGGAGAAGAACCTCCTTGTTCCCACAATTCGACGGTGACATTCGGCACGCCATTTTCGCCCTGATCCTGAATACCGTTACCGTTGATGTCGTTCCACACGTAATTGCTGATCGATCCCGGTTCTAAAAGACCCGCATCGATTGTCGGATCATTTTCACCTGATTCCAGATTCACGAGATGGCTTCTGCCCGTGCTCCGGTTCGCATCGCTGTCCAGCGCATCATCTCCGCCTTCATTCTGTCTTGTGAAGATGAGTCCTTGCGGCGGTACAAACTCGACTCTGTAATCGCCTGGCTCGAGATTGGTAAATTCGTAAAAGCCATTCGCGTCCGTCGTGGTCGTAGCGATCTGATTGTTGCTTGCATCCAGCAGATTCACCGTCACACCCTCTATGGGCGTCTCTGACGGATCCGTTCCCTGAATGCCGTCGCCGTCGATATCTAACCAGACGTAATCGCCCAGCGAAGCCACGAAGAAGAAACCGGCGTCGATGGTATCGTCGTTTTCGCCCGATTCCAGATTCACGACCTGGCTCTGGCCTGTGGCCGGACTGGCATCGCTGTCAGCCGCATCATCGCCGCCCTGATCCTGAGGTGACGGCGTCATATTGGCAGGCGTTGTGAATTCGACGATATAGTCACCAGGCTGCAAATTAGTGAATTCGTAGAATCCATTGGCATCCGTTGTTGTAGTCTGACCTGTGGGCTGCCCACTGCCGTCGAGCAGCGTGACAGTGGCTCCCTGAATGCCGTTCTCGCCCTGGTCCTGAATGCCGTTGCCGTTGGTATCTTCCCAGACAAAGTCGCCGAGAGAGGCGGGGAAGATAACACCAGCGTCTACTGTCAGGTCCTCATCACCCGGACCGACTGTAATCACGCCCGTCTGTCCAGTATTGGGATCCGGATCGCTGTCATCCGGTTCAGTCGTCTGATCCTGTGGACTGAAACCGAGGGCGCCCTGGGGTAATTCGTATTCCACGATATAATCGCCCGGGAAAACAGACGGAAACAGGTAGCTTCCATCCTGACCGGTGACCGTGGTGATGGGATTGCCCTGAGCATCCAGTGCTGGATTGCCCTGATCGTCCAGAAGATTGACTGTGACGCCGGGAACACCGGGTTCACCGGCATCCTGAACGCCATCACCGTCGAGATCGTCCCACACAAAATCACCGATGCTCGCGGCGTCAACAAGTCCGAGGTCCCAGGTAAAATCCTGTTGTCCCCCGGCGAGTGTGAACACCGGCGTCTGGCCTGTTGCCTGATCCACGTCGCTGTCAAGGCCATCGTCTCCACCCTGGTCCTGCAATGTAACGAGCGTTCCCGCAGGCGGGACGATTTCAATATAATAGCTGCCCGGGTTAACGATGAAGTTGTAATTACCGTTGCCATCCGTGGTCGTCGTGGCGATCAGATTGCCGCCGGGACTGTCATAGATATTCACAGTGACTCCGGGAATTCCGGGTTCGCCAGCGTCCTGAATACCATTGGCATTGGTGTCGTTCCACACCAGATCGCCCGGCGCCGACAATGGCACCTGTACCGACTGCGTGCCCGGAAGCAGAAAGTCCTCGCCGATCCCGTCATCATCCAGAGAGCCGACAAAGGCATTAAGCGCAAAGGACGCGATGTTGGGATCACTGATTCCCAACGTCGCAGCAATTTGTGACCAGTTCGTGATGACAAATTCAAAGTCCGGCGCGGATGCCGACGGAACAGGTGAAAAATTGCCTGTGTGTCCCGGCAACGGCGTTCCGTATGAAAGCCCCGGTGTGAAATTGGCGCTGTACTGATTCACCGAGAAGTTCGGATATGCCGTGCTCGAGGAAATACCGGCGATAATGTCAAAATTGCCATCCTCGTCGATATCGAAATAGACTGATATGGATTCCGTTCCTCCGACACCTGGCTGGTCGACACCGGCATTTGCTGCGAGCGCAGCGCTCGTGTTATCCGGGTCGCCGTCGTTGTCCACGTCGGTAATGATGACCTGAGTATGAACGCCGACATACATACGATCGTTGTTTGCATCGTAGTGCAGTCGGACGTCCACCATATCATTACCACTTGGAAACTGACCTGCCGGCCATGGCTGTCCGTTGACAGAGGGGACACCAACATCTCCCACTCCGCCGGGATCATTGACGACCACGCTGTAGTTGCCGTCGCCGCCGGCGTTTCCATTCAGACTTGGATTCTGCGCCATGGCGGGCGATGTGAAACCGATGAGCGCGAAGACCATCAGTATGATCACCCACTTCGACGCGTTTAAAATGGTTCTACCTTTCATTTTTTTGACTCCTCTCGTCCGTTAATTTAACATTTCACAAACTTTGGCACGTCGTGTGCCTAAACTGTCGACACATGCGATCGACAAATCCCATAACTTTATGGAGAACCACTGGTGTTCATTTGAAATCACCCCCCTGCATGTTTTTTTGTGAGAGCTGCATCTCTGTCCAATAAAAAATCAATTTAAATTCACATGAAAGACTCGTGACAACTCAACTTTCCTGGCTGCATTGATCTGGTATACCTTTTCGCTTTTCGGTAATCGCTTCTCTACAATGAGGCCCCTGGACACAAGATCCTCGAGCGCCTCATTCACCATATCAACGATGTAGTCGAATCTTTCGTGAAGCAACCACCATTCACAAATTCCGGTCAATGTATCCTTTTTTCCCGGATTTTGTATCAGATATTTTAGAATTCTCAGTGCTACACGATCAATTTCGGTTTCTGGCATCCTGGCATATCTCCCTGTCAATTATATGTGCGCAACATTCACTCAAGCACAGGCAATAGAAGTGCCGGGAAAATGGCATGTATATTAGTCATTGTTTTTCATTATGTTGCATCCTGACGGGTTATTTTCAATGGACATCTTATTCTATACATCAGCCTCACTAACGAGGAAATTCACCTGTTTTAATTTATTCATTATCATCAATTTAATTCTATTGTCAAATACTTCACGGCAAACGACGCAGAAATGACACTGCACGGTGATTTCAGAGTCTTTCACAAATAAGGAGTGAAATTTCAAGAAAAGAATAGTCGAATTTACCAGAAAATTTGTACAGGAAGATTGACGGAATCAGCGATGAATTGGGCATGCGCTATCGTGGACCAGATGCGAATATGAGGGCGTTCTGATTTACAGTAAAAGAGAAGACCGGCGATAGAAGGCCTGTCACCGGTGCATCGATTTAAAGATGGAGATAATTATTTGATATGATGCTTTTTAAGCAGACGGTAGAAACTGCGCCTGTCGATACCCGCAATTTTCGCGGCCCGGGTGATGTTGTCGTCGCAGTCATGTAATACTTCAATGAGAAAATCTTTTTCAAACTTGTCGATCACATTGATCTTCAATTCTCTGAACGATTTCTTGAATTTTACAAAACGCAACTGTTCAGCGGGGAGTTCAATATCATTGGCCTGAATGACGGCACGTCGCGGCAATATTATACTCTTGAGGATCACATTTTCCAGCTCCCTGACATTACCCGGCCAGTGATACGCCAGAAGCTTTTTCATGGCTGTTTTCGTCATTCTTTTTTTCAGGATACGGTACTGTCCGGCAAACTTCTTTATGAAGAATTCCGCAAGAAGAGGAATATCAGATTTTCGATCTCTTAAGGGGGGGATGGAAATTGAAAAGACATTGAGCCTGAACAACAGGTCTTTTCTGAACATGACATCGTCCGGCTGATTGGTGAGATCTACATTGGATGCCGCAACGATACGGACGTTCGATTTACGGACAGTGCTGCTTCCGAGCACCTTGTATTCACCCTCCTGCAAGAATCTGAGCAGTTTCACCTGTGCCGGATACGGTATCGAATCCACCTCATCGAGGAAAAGTGTTCCCCCTTCGGCTTCAGCAATGAAACCCTGTTGCGGGGCGCGGGCATCGGTGTACGCGCCTCTCACATGGCCGAAAAGTTCATTTTCAAAAAGTTTTACCGGAATGGCTCCGCAATTGACAGGGACAAATGGTTTGGACGCCCTTGGGCTGAGGTAGTGTATGGCCTGGGCAAAGAGTTCCTTTCCCGTTCCGGTCTCTCCCCAGATCAGCGCAGGTGCATCCAGCTGTGAGATCAGCATCAGGTGCTTGACCGCTTTCAGAAAATCCGGATCCTGCCCCACGATACGCTGCCGTCCGTATTTCTGCTTGAGATACTGTTTCGTTTTATTCAGAACCGCATTGTGGGAAAGATCGATGGCCTTTCTGATCCTCGTGACCATTTCAGTCTTTTGCAGCGGCATGATGATGAAGTCATTCATTCCGAATTCGCAGCACAGATCGACATAACTTTCCCAATTGTACTCGTCCAGAACACAGAGTACAGGGGGGCGATCCTCCAGATCGCGAATCAATTCATATATGGCTTTTCTCTCTGCATCGAAATCAGTCAGAAAGAAAATGAATAGAACGGGATTGATCCTGGACAGATATCCGGAAAGCGCGTCGGAATGATCCACAGTATCGATCTGCACCTGACATCGCTTTTCAATACTTTGTATCATCGACGCACAAAATGTACGATCCGGTTTGATACAACAGATATTTTTCCCCTTTGCCATGCGAATTGTCCCCCCTAACCATTACCGCATGTATTACACGAGCTATGTACTGTCAACGTCTTACATGTAACTACGAATCCCATAGATTCAGCTGGACATTGTGTTTCCTCAGCAGGCGATAAAAATTAGCCCTGTCCATTTGTGCCGTTTGCGCTGCCTCACTCACATTGTTATTGTGATAAAGAAGCGCCAGCTTGAGATACTCCTTTTCGAATTTATCAATGATAAGATATTTCTTATCCTTAAAGGAGCCTGGCATGCTTTGTTCGATTGCGCTTTCATATTTCAGCTCGATATGATCCTCGTCAACCATAGAACCGGAGGCGATGACCATACTTTGCTGAACGATATTCTCCAGTTCACGCACATTGCCGGGCCAATCGTATGTCATAAGTTTCATGAGAGCGGCTTCTGAAAATTTCACTTCCTCCTTTTTCAGTGCGCTCCCGTGTTTTCGCGCGAAATGCGACACCAGGAGCGGAATATCAGACCTCCTCTTGCGTAAAGGCGGGATGTCCACGGAAAATACATTGAGCCTGTAAAACAGGTCTCTTCTGATGTTCGTCTTTCCATCGGGATTGATCAGATCGACATTGGATGACGAAATAATACGGACATCACCGCACATGTAGTTACTGCTCCCCAGCGGTCTGTATTTACCCTCCTGCAGAAATCTCAGCAAGGTCACCTGCGCTCTGGATGGAATTGAATTGACCTCATCCAGATAGAGTGTCCCTCCCTCTGCAGCCGCAATGTATCCTTTGTGCGCGGTCTTCGCATCCGTGTACGCTCCGGGCGCATGGCCGAAGAGTTCATTTTCAAATATTGTCTCAGGAATCGCCCCGCAATTGATGGCGACAAATGGTTTGTCAGCCCTGGGGCTTAGATAATAAATGGCTCTCGCAAAGAGCTCTTTTCCGGTGCCCGTTTCTCCCATAAGAAGTACGGGAGCCTCGATGCCGGCCATGGGGATCAGGCGGTCCAGGATCTCTACAAGTATCGGATCCTCGCCAATGATCCGGCGCTTGCCATACTTCATTTTGAGCAGCTGTTTTGTCACTTCTATTTCCTGCCTGTAGGAACTGTCTGTCAAACTCCGTATTCTGGCAATGAGATCAAACTCTCTTACAGGCGTAAAAATGAAGTCATCCATTTCGTAATCATGGCCCTCGCATTGCGGATCGATGATCGCAAGTATAGGCGGGATGGCATGCCTGCTTCTCAACGAACGAAGATATTTTTCCTCATCCTGGACATAGCCATGTTTGAAAATCAGAATGATGACGGGTATGATGCGTTCCAAATACCCTTGTAAACCTTTTACATCCTTTAAGCGGTCGATGCTCCAGTTGTATCTGCTCCTGATCAGTCTCTCAAGTACAGAATTGAAATTGCCCCCGTTGTCGACAGCACAAATCCGTTTGGTGGTGATCATAAATAACTCCGATTGCATTACGTGATCGATTGTGTGCCATCAAGAAAAAAACTACCGATGTAATTTTGCTTGTGTTCCTCCCTGATTTTTTTCCATCAGATAAAATATTACTTTTTATTCATATTTTTATACAACACAACATGCGGAATTGCGTAAAAAAAAATCAGGTCAATAGACAAAGATCATTTTCGGGGTACTATATATTGTGTAGTCCTTTAGAATTTTTGTATGTAGGTACACACTTACAACCTGTTGATTTCATGTGACATAATAATTCAATTTGTGCTTATTGAATTCAGCAATTCTAAATTCATCTGAATATCTTCATTATTGACGATTAATTTACAATCTTTTTCAATTAAAATATCCAAATTGATTGTGAAAAATATCCCTTGTAATATTGAGTAAAGAACATTATATTGTCTGAAATTTGTCCGTCATCATTCTGCATATCTCAAGCAATTCAAGACGGGTTGAACAGGTCATCGATGTTAATTCACCTTGAGATTTATTATAAAAGATGGAAATGTCGAAACCAGCACATCGCTCACAGCTGATCCTTGAAGATGGAACGCTATTCAACGGGAGACCTTTCGGTGCGGCTCGTTCCGTATCCGGAGAAGTGGTATTCAATACGGGCATGGTCGGTTATCCGGAGACACTCACCGA
>JAZBPW010000107.1:0-4508 GCA_036351795.1 Candidatus Zhuqueibacterota bacterium
CGCGCAGCCGCATATTCCAGGCGGAATCGCCGAAGTTCAGGAAAAGGATGTCCGGTTCCGGGAATCTCAGCACACTCTTGTGTTCCTGTGCTATTTCTCGAAGAACGCGCAGCACAGTATCGAGATCGGATTCGTAGTGCACGCCGACATTGATATCGATGCGCACTTTTCTGTCGCCATGCGACCAGTTGATCACCTGAGCGGATATGAACTCGGAATTGGGCACGATGATCGAAATATGGTTCAGAGATCGCACTGTCGTAGATCGGATATTGATCTCCACGACATCCCCCTCAATATTGCCAACCGTGACACGGTCACCCACCCTGATCGGCCGTTCGAACAGAATAATGAGTCCTGAAATGAAATTGGAGGCAATATTCTGCAAACCGAAGCCGATCCCCACAGAGAGGAAACCGAAGATGACCAGCAGCCCGCTCAGATTGATTCCGATGAATTGGAACGCGATGATGGTGCCGATGAAGAGGATGATATAATGCGCGATTCGCAACAGATTATACCGCATCCCGACCTCAACCTTCATTCGCTTGAGAATATTATCCAGGATATGACGCAGGATCACCTTTGACAGGAACACAATACCGGCCATCAGCATCAGGAATATGAAAATCGATGATACGGTAACGGTCGTGTCTTTTACAGTGAATATCGGGAAGCGCCAGACGCTTTCGATGACACGCAACAACTCAACAAAACCCATTATAATATATCTCCGTCGTTATACTTTCAATTTAACTGATACAAGATCGAAATGCAAGAAAAAAGTATTGCGCATTGACTCATAAGAATAATTTCCAAACGACTTGCATGATTTCGTTTACTATTTTGGAAATTTTCCTGTAACAACCTTGAAATTTTATCATTCTTTTACTATCTTAACAGTATATGACTAGTATAAGGAATGAACAATGGAAATGAAATATAACTCTTTAGGACGATGTGGCATGAAGGTCAGCATGTTCAGCCTTGGCGGCTGGGCGACCTTTGGCGATAAGGTGACCGATGTAAAAACAGCACGGGATATCATTCACTACGCGTTTGATAATGGAATCAACTTTTTCGATATGGCAGACGTCTATGCCGTGGGAGAGGCAGAGAGATTAATGGGAAAAATCCTGAAGGATTTTCCAAGACACAGACTGGTACTGTCCAGCAAGGCCTACTGGCCGTTCAGCGATGATGTGAACGACAGAGGACTCTCCCGCAAGCATCTGATGGAATCTGTGGAGAAAAGCCTGAAACGCATTGGCACGGACTATCTTGACCTCTATTTTTGTCATCGTTTCGACGAGGAAACACCACTGGAAGAAACCGCCCGCGCCATGGATGATCTGATCCATCAGGGTAAAATACTGTATTGGGGAACCAGCGAATGGACCGGCGCACAGCTGGAAGAGGTGTTGCGGATCTGTGATAAAAGAAACCTGTATCCGCCGCAAGTCGAACAGCCGATGTACAATTTGCTGGAACGTCAGAAGGTGGAAAAAGACGTGGGGAAGGTTATCCAAAAGCACGGCCTGGGACTCGTAACCTACAGCCCACTGGCGTCTGGATTTCTGACAGGTAAATACGACGACGGGATCCCTGAGGATTCACGAATGTCGCGCTTCGACTTTTTAAAAGAATGGCTGTACAAGAGTGAAAACCTGGATCGCATGGGGGAATTCAAAAAACTGGCCGCTGAGCTCGGATCGCAGCGCACGCAGCTGGCAATCGCCTGGGCGGCGGCACAGCCGGCTGTCTCCAGTGTTTTATTGGGAGCAACCAGCCTGGCTCAGCTCAAGGAAAATATGACAGCACTCAAGATCGATATCACAGATGAAGTCAATACGAAACTACGGGAAATTTTCCCTGTTGACCAGGCAACACCTGATAAATCCTGAGCCAAAGGTCTGAATGTGGATCGGGGAAAATTGCATTTGTAATTTTCAGGTCATTGTCAAACGCTATCTGCACGATGAACTAGAATGGACTCAGACATTCTCGCTCGCATCTAAATTATCAGTAATTCCGGTTTCCACAATTTTTTCAATAGGGATTCCTCCGACGAGTCTTCGGGCTTCCATGAGCGCGTATGCACGAGCGGCATATTGGGCCGGATATAAGATCTTCTGATCCATCTTTTCAAGAAGTTGAATAGCTTGCGAGCGTGAAATGAGATCGAGTGCCAGCCTGGCGTTTTTGACATCACCATCCTGTTTCGAGATCAGCAGTCTATTCGCTTTCCCGACTATTAAATCCTGCTGCATCTTCAAAATGCTGTTCATGGTTTGAACCGCTTCAGAGGGCAATCGGGATCTATCGACACCACCGACGAGCATTTCAGCCGTTAGCAAATTCTCGAAACAGTACCGGTAATTTTCAGGATGGATGATATGCGGCGCTTCCGGGAGTGTCGGCGGCCATTGTCCATCAGAATTGTACGAGTTGGTCAAGTGGTACCAGATCTTATGGACCAATTCTCCGGACAGCTCCGCTTCGATCTCTTTCAGCTTCTCGCGTACCAGATCCTGCCATGGCCTCAGCAATTTTGCCATTGGTGTCGAAGCCCAGGTAGAGGCCTTTGCGCCATGCCATGCGGAGTCATCATCGAAATAGATGGTATCGCGTATGGCCGGCAATTTCCCGCACGCTTCATCGAAAGTAATGAATTCACCTATTTTTTTACACGCTTCCACAAGTCGAACAAGTTTCTCCCTGGATTCAGGCGTCTGTTCAAACACATGATCCGGCTTGTTCTGATATTTCAAACGAAACCACCCATTGGTCCCCACATACTCAGCGTCATCCGCATAGATGATAAGCGCGCCTTCAGGCTCATCGGCTTTCTGTTGTGAAAATTTCTTTATGAGATCCATGTACGCTTCAAATGTATAGCCCGGCATTCCCATGAAATAGCGAACGGCAAACTGAGCGACCCTGTCCGTCCGCAAGAAAAGTCTTAAACTGCCTTTTGGAACACCGCCGACATTTTCAAACGGAAAATGAATGGTTTTTTCGCTTCCCTGAAGATCGTATTTGAAAGAAAAATCATAAAAAGTCTGATCATCTGTATATTCCTCTTTAAATATCTCCGGCCGGTTGGGCGTACCACCCGGTGTGCGCGAACGGCTATACGCTTCAAAATCACCGATTAAATTTGTGTAGCCTGTTTCTGCAACCTGCTTCGGGACATAACTTCGCCATCCGCATTCCGGATTCCAGAAACTCGATGGTGTCAGTCCGAGATATTTCTCATATATCTCGTTGGAAAATCGAATGGACCATACACCGTCTTCTTCGGGAAAATTCGGCAGCATGGGATGAGCGTAAGGCGATCCCATGAATTCACATTGTCCACTGTCGACGGCGGTTTTGAGTTTGCCCAGGACATCCGGCGTGATGATGGAGATTTGTTCCAACGTGTAACCGGAGGCCTCGAACACATATTTCGTGTCCGGAAACCGGGTTGTCATCGTATCAAGAATGAGTTCATAGCTCTTTCGGATAACGAATTCATATTTATCCGGTGTTAAATAGGCATAATTCAAATTTGCATGAAAGATCACGATGTATTTCACAAGATGCTCCTTGTCGATCCGATTGGATGTTCAACGTAAGTATAGATGCAAAGAACAGCATAAGATAATCAACTAATAATTTATAAGTTGTATCCACAAGTAAATCCAGAACAACTGACCAAAACCAATTTTCATCGAAAAAATAACATTGACTAAGAATCACAGGTTGTTCATATTCCGCCCGCTGATAAGCCATCGTCGTTCAGCCGGCAGGGCAACTGATTCGCAATCCTTCTTTCCAAATCAGTATACTGGAAACGTTCTTCTGTTTCGAGGGCAAACTTATTGCAATTAATAGCCTTCCCTTATTTCTCTCTTATTGGAAAATAGAGATAAGTTCCTTTGAAATCCTGAGTCCGTGCTTCGATCACTGCGGTCCCATTGCTCTCCGGGACATATTCGATGGCTGCTCTGCCATTGGCGCATTCGATGACGCTGCTTCCGGTCGGGGTTCCCAAATTCACTTTCAGATAGCCAGCACCGTTGTGATCGAAATAAACGCGTTCATTAAAATCAAGACACGTCAGACCATTTACATCGATTACACGCACGTTGACAAGGTAATTATCATTTTCCAACCGATGTGCCGATAACAGAAGCTCCTCAGGCTTACCGAATCTCGTCGTTGAATAATTCAATTGGATAGCGTGACGGGCTGCTTCGCGTCCTTCCGAATAGCCAATCGCCATGAGCTCGTTGTGGCCTTCCTGAAAATTGACATCCCAATGAAATCCACTGGAAGGGAAATCATTGATATCTCGGTCTTTCATCTCCAGTTCAATCCCGTTTAAAACAAGCCGTGCCTGATCGCAATTGCTGTATACGCACAACTGACGCTTTTCTCCCTGCCTACCGTTCCGTTCGACCCAGGTTGGCGATTCGATGTAACAAAATTTCGGCTCGGTCGTCCAGTAACTTTTAAATACA
>JAZBPW010000108.1:0-19342 GCA_036351795.1 Candidatus Zhuqueibacterota bacterium
CTATCGGCGACCGCATCGGCTATACCATAAGGGTGAAGAACAGCGGAGAGGAGCCGGCCACGAATGTGGTGCTGACCGATTCGATTCCTGAGTTCACCAGCTATATCGCCAATTCAGTGACCACGAGCAAGGGCAGCATCGTGAGTACCTCACCAGTGCTGCGGGTAGATATCGGCACAGTAGCACCGAACAGCAGTGAGATCGTGACCATCACCTATGAAGTTGATGTGATCGCTGATGTGGACAGCGTGGTGAATCAGGGACTTTTGACCAGCGCGGAGACGCCGGACGAGCCCACGGATGATCCGGACACACCAGTGGATGATGATCCCACAGTGACAGTAGACATGGCGCCACCGAATTTCAATGGCACGGCGGATGTTACATTGCGGGATGATCTCACAGATACGAACAAAGATGAGAAGCTTTCGACAGGAGATCGTATAGTCTATACGCTTAGTATTCGTAATTCAGGTGAAGAACCCGCGACAAGTGTATCACTGTCGAATGTGATTCCTGTAAATACAGGCTATGTTAATAATTCAGTAACAACGAGCAAAGGGACTGTGGTCAGCACCAGTCCTGTGCTTCAGGTAGATATCGGTACTGTGTCGCCGCGAGGAAACGAAATTGTTGTTATCACTTATGAAGTCGAAGTGACGGCTGACATCGACAGCGTGATCAATCAGGGTGTGCTTGTCAGCACAGATACCCCGGACGAGCCTACGGATGATCCGGATACACCAATCGATAATGATCCAACGGTGACCAGGTTGATACTGGAACCGCCAGACATCCGGGTGAGTCAGCAAGCGATCACTTCAAGGATTGATACCGTCAATGGCAGGAGCGATGATTTCGCAGATGAGGCGGAAACATATACGATCATATTGACGATCGAGAATATAGGAGAAACAACGGCGCTGGATATCGTGGTGCGCGATGTTTATCCGGATTCAGTAATTGCTTCCAATATAAATCCGGGCGCTGTGATAGCGGATTCTGATTCAATCGTGTGGAATATCGATAGTCTGGCTCCCCTGGCGAGTGAACAATTGCAGTTTGATGTGACGATCCCGGATATTATGCCGTTTGGATTGAATCTATTGCCAAACCAGGCGTACGCGACGGCAGAGAACGAGGATCCTGATAAATTGGACAATAATACCTCTATCGACACTGTATTCAATTATGTCGAGGAGACAGCGGTGTTATTGCCTCAGATCGAGGCGATTCCGGCTACTATCGACGTGGCGGATAGCATTGTTGTCAGAGTCAATGTACCGCAAAACACCGTTACATGGGATTTATGGGTGTATCGTGCTGATAATACAATCCTCGAAGGATTTGGAGATGATTACATCTCGACTGCTCAGATCCAGCCAGATACATGGAGTGAAGTGGATGAAAGGTATCGCCCATTGCGCTTGTTGACTGAGGCAGAGGAAGAACCGGTCGTATTCGAGATACGCACTGTCGATATTCGCGGCAGAGACGCCAGTGCGCAGGCGACTGTTACTGTGACCAGCAGCGATTATCTGGTGCTTGATCGAAATGCATTCAGACCGGATATCGAAGATCCGATGGAAATAAGATTTAAATTGAGCAGTCGCAGGCCAGCACAACTGGATGTGTATGATGTTGTCGGCAGACATATTCTTAAATTGGCTGAAGATGTTTTTGATGGTGGGTGGAATACCTATTCATGGGATGGTCTTATTACTGGCAGGGGGCAGAAGATTGGCAGTGGCGTATATATTGTCACTCTTCGCGCTGGCAGTTTCAAGGCATGGAAGAAGTTTATAATCATAAGATAGGCAAGGGATGAGCGATGAAACAGAATAAAACATCAAGCGCGATATCAATAATATTGATATGCATACTCCAGTTTTTCATTCTCTCTGAAGCCGCACAGGGTCAGATACGGGCGGGATCGGCTTTCTTAAAGATGCTACCGGGAGCCAGACTACAGGCGATGGCCTCCAGCCATACCAGTATGATCGACGATCCGCATGCATTTTTTGCCAATCCTGGTGCTTCAGGATTTTTGAGAGAGTTCCAATGGTCGGCGAGCTATTCTAAATGGATTGCCGATATGTATAATGCGTCTTTTGTTTACGGTAGAAAGTTCAGAACACCGTGGGCTAAAAGATCGCTATTCTCGATTGGGGTACTATACTACGGTGTCCCGGAATTCGATAGCACGGATGAGGCAGCTCCTGCTTCATCGGCACAGGACCTTGTTGTGGCATTTAGTGCAGGACAGCCGTTGTCATTCCTTGCGGAAAATGTTTCGCTAGGGGCCAATGTCAAGTATCTGAAAAGCACTCTTGATCAATTTAATGCGAGTTCATTTGTGTTCGATTTAGGAATCCTTGGGCGCACACCAAGAATTCCTCTTGGCAACTCTTTGTTCAATTACGGAATATTATCCGGTGGTGTTGCCTTGACGCAATTGGGGCAGGACCTCAAATTCGACAGGACAGGGACACCGTTGCCACAAACGCTAAGATACGGCGCCTCCCTGTATCTGGGGACGCACAATGGTCTGCAGGTACAATTTCTGGCGGATTATCATCAGGTTAAGGACGAGGATGATGCTTTTGGTGTTGGTGCTGAATTTTCATGGGGAAGTCGATTTTCATTCAACGGCGGGTATAATACAGATAGCGATCTCATGGACAAGATCACCTTTGGAATAGGTGTCCGGCTGGATGATCTCAATGTTCCGGAGAAATCTTTACTACCCGGCAGGAATAATGCGCTTCGTTTGGATATCGCTACCCTGGACGAGGGTGAGTTCTTTTCCCGGACGTACAGAGGGAGTATTACGCATCTGCCGTTGGGACCGGAGTCTTTTCAATTCATCGAACCAGCCTGTCATGACACGGTGCTGGAATCCTGCGTCACATTGAGATGGGAGAAAAGCAGAGAACCCGATCTTTATGATGATGTGCGCTATACACTCTTTTACGACAGGGATAGCACGAGGCTTGCGGAGTTTCTCAGTCAGTATGATGAAACAGATAACGATCGTTTTATATCCATCGTGAACAGGGATACATCGATACGAATCCTCAGCAGGACGAATATCGATACACTTCAGTTATCCAATATCGAGTCTGGAGACCATTATTGGGCTGTCGTCGCTCAGGACATCGATAGTCATTCGAGATTTGCCGAGGTGAAGGGGACGCGGATTTCACACTTCTATGTGCCGTATCCTGATCTTGAAATTGAAAAGATCGAACATGAATACGATAAATGGATTACCATGGATGACTATCATGGTGATCTAAAAATTCATGTATGGAATAAAGGGAATAGAGCTGCGGAAAAGACGCTCTTTTCTATTATCGATTCCATGGATGGCGACTATTTCGATTTTGCGGAACAAGAGACCAATAAAGAGGCACGTGTCATTCCCTTGTCTGATGACAGCCTGCGAATAACACTGGAGCCGGGAGAGCGTAGAGTGTTGACCATTCCATGGCACACTGATTTTCTCGGGGCGCATTCAATCGCCGCACGTTTGGAAATCATGGAAAATGAACCGGATATATCAAATAATACACTGACAAAGACTCTCCACACGATTCCGAAGGGCAGTATTTCAGCCCCGGATTCAGTGTTGCTGATGAAAATAGCAGAGCTGACTCTTGATGTCCCTCTGATCTCAGAGGTATGCTTTGGCGAAAAACAGGATTCGGTATCGTTGGAATATTGGACAAATGGGGACTTCGAGCCACCTCTTCTGACATTGAGCAAGCGTTTGAAGGAGAATCGTGCAATAAAGATCGCACTGAAAGGTTTTGCAGATATCAATACAGATGGGAAGGATCTGGATCTCGCGATGTCAAGGGTGAGGTCAGTGCGAGATCTGTTGATCAACGAATTAGGAGTGGGTCCGTCTCAAATCGACACAACCATGTACTCACCGGAAATCACACCGAGAAGGCGTGTGTCGTCTCCACGTGATGCCAAATGGTTTTATGAGGAGCAGAGAAGGGTAGAAATATATGTGGTTGACAATATTCACCAGGAAGAGCTTTTCAGGCCGGTCACGCTTGTGGAGAATGAATCACATATCGACCAGGTGAATTTCATACCGAATATCCGGCTCTCTGTCCCGGCGACATTCCTTTCGGTGTACTGCACTCATGACGATCTGTTTGACAGCCTTGATGTATTGGATCCGGAAGATCAGCTACTTCATCTGTCGAAAGATATTCCATGGGCACCAGAAACACAGAATGGAACGAACTGGCTTAACAAAAACGTCGCGTACAGTATCGGCATGACCGACGAGCATGGACGCACATTCTACACAAAAGACAGAAATGTGTTCCTGGATGAAAAGTCGTTGAGAGCGAAACACAGGATTGCCTTTCCTTTACAATTTGCAGATACGTCTCCAATTTACAATTTTTATTGGAACAGGGTTTTTGAACAGATCGATAATATTCTGACGAACAATATGAAGAGTAAAATCTATTTTGAAGGCCACGCCTGCGCCATTGGCCGCGGTAAAATAGGCCGGGATGGCAGGTTGGTGAATGAAAGCCTGTCTGATAGAAGGGTGAAAGCCTTTTACAACGGCTTCCAGCAACGAATCAAAGATAATCCGGACATTGACAGGATTAACGCTCTATTTCGTGCAAAGGATCGGGCGACAGGCATCGGCGACTCGAAACCACTGAGAATAATCAAGCCAGGCGGTGGTGAGAAGAAAATCGGGAACAATGAGAGTCCCATAGGGCGAAAGCTGAATAGACGAATCGAGATTGTATTCGATTTTGAATAGAATGTGATCCATTTATGGTTTATTTTAATTAGATATCCTTTATTACGTATTGTCATTAGCCGTGTTACGTCATGTTGTTAAATTAGAACATGAAGTAATGCGGCTATTTTATTTTTTGTGAATGGTAAAAGAGAATATATTATTTTGGTTACTATTTGATCGATTTCAGTGCATGACACTTATTCCAGGAAGATACCTATCTAAAATCCAATATATTCGATTGTTCTTGACGATTTATCAAAAGATTTCTCTTTGATTTTCGCCTTGAACTTACTAACTTTAGGTTTATAGATGGAGAAAATTCATGCGATATATCAAATGTAGTCTGATATTCTTGATGCTCCTGTCGTGCGGAAGGGAGTCAGATCAAGTTGTGCAATGGTATCCAGAAGAGCCTCAGAGCGGTGAAAACGTCAAAATAGTGTACGCAAGTGACGTCGATGGCGCCATACTGAGTGACAGCGATAGCGTGAAGCTCACAGGGCAGTACTTTTTCAGCGATTCGGATTCGATTTTTTCGGCAGAGATGACTCGAAAATCAAATCATTGGTCGACAGAGATCGATATACCGGACAAGGCAGTTTTATTGTCAATCAAGTTTGAGGATAACTTGCTTCGAACCGACCACAAACAGGGGCGAGGCTGGATTGTTTATTTGAATAGCAAGGACGGTCATTATCCAGAGAATGCAAAATACTGGGAGGGCGAGATATACAGAGGGAGTATCAGGCCCGAGGCATTTCCATTCTACAGCAAGTCGATCGATGCTTATGCAGCGGAACTGAATATGCATTCAGATAATCACAAGAGTTTGATAAAAAAGTGGCAATTGCAGCTGAAAATTGATCCGGAATATCGAAAAGTCATATTAGATTCGATCCAGATGCTGATGTCTGCGCACGCAAAGGACCGGAAAATCCTCAAATTGGCGTTCGACGTCAACTATCAAATTTTAGATAATTATTCGAGATGTTCTGAAATTGGGGATATGCTGCTCTCAGAACCGAAACGTTATCGGGGAAAGGATGAAATTGCGTATCGGATGCTATACCTGAAGAACGCGGCGAATCCGCAGAAAATGACCCGTGCATTTGAATCTTTCGTTCGTGAATATCCTGATTCAAAATTGTCAAAAATTGCATATCAGCGTCTCGCTGATCTCTATTACAGGACTGGAAAGAAGGATCGTGGATTGCAGCTATATCAGAAAGCTCACCGACTGAATCCGAATGATCAATCAATTATGCTTAACATCGCTTCAGTCGCAATGGAGCTTGGTAGATTCAAATTGGCGGACGGCATTCTTGATGAGACAGAAAACTTGTTCGCCAGCCAGGAGTATGATCTGGTAAATGCCTGGCTTCATCCGAGAAACCGGAATTCGAAAAAGGATTTGGATTACTGCCAGGCATATTCATTGCGCGCCAGCCTGTTCGAATTGACTGGTGATCTTGAATCATCGATCCAGTTGCGGAGAAAAGCGCTCAATCTGAACACGCCATTTCCTGTCTATGAGCTGAATCGGGTCGGGGAGGCTCATCAAAAATTGGGGCAAAATGAAGAGGCGAAGTCAGCCCTCATTCGATCCCTCTCTCTGGATCCGGCTCAGGCGAACGCAAGAGAGATGCTGAAGGTGTTATATGAAAAAGAGGGCGGGATACCTGATGAATTCGACACATATCTGAATGATTCATTGAGAAACTTGGAGGCAAATTCCCGGGAAATGTTACCTGATTTTGAATTAGAGAGCATGGATGGTTCAAGATCTCAGCTATCTCAATGCAATGGTGATGTGGTTGTTCTGTGCTTTTGGGACAGCCAAAGCAGACTCTGTTTTCAAACGATTCCAGAGTTAAACGAGGTGGTAGCACATTTTGCGGATCGTAATGGTGTGCATTTTTGGGCGATAACGAATGAGAGTGAGTCCGCCGTACGGGGATTTCTGGAAGGTACGGATTTCCGGTACCGGCATTTTCATACCGGATATGACATCGGCCTGAAATTGGGCGTTTCACAGGTGCCAACACATATAATTATTGATGGAAAACACGTTATTAAATATAAGATTGATGGTTATATAAATAACTTAAAGTATCAGTTGATAAATAACATCGAACTTAATTTAAATCAATGAGTAATTAATGAATGTCGATTTGTACGCATATCGTAAGCGGGGTGAGCTGGAGGAGATTGAGAGTGCGACGCTTTCAGATTATGCAAAGCCAAGTCGCGGTGCGCATCGTACGCGCACTTATCCTGAACCCGAGCATGGTTATCGGACGGCTTTTCAGCGAGATCGTGACCGGATCATTCATTCGAGAGCGTTCAGGCGCCTGAAGCACAAGCAGCAGGTTTTTCTGATCAGTGATGGTGATCATTATCGAACGCGTCTCACCCATACTTTGGAGGTCGCGCAATTGTCGCGGACCATGGCCAGGGCGCTGGGATTGAACGAGGATTTGGTGGAGGCAATCGCCCTGGGGCACGACCTTGGGCATACGCCATATGGTCATGCGGGAGAAGTGGTGCTGAATGCAGTTTTATGTGGCAAGGATGATCTCGATGGCGCTGTCGGTCATTTCCATAGAGGCGGTTTCAAGCATAACTATCAAAGTCTTCGAATTGTCGACCGGATTGAAAAAAAATATGCTGATTTCGACGGGTTGAATTTGACCGCATATGTCAGAGAAGGGATATTGAAACATACAGGACTGAAGCGGGGGGTGATCAGTTATCCGGATTTTCTGATGGATGGTCTACACTATGAACTCGATGCAGCCACGACTTTGGAAGGACAGCTTGTTGCGATGTGCGATGAGATAGCACAAAGAACGCACGATCTGGAGGATGGGATCAGGGCAGGGCATGTTCAGCTGAAGCAGGTTCGGGAGCTGGAGATTGTCAGGTATGTCGACACGAAGCTTGATATTCAAGCGCTTTACAATACGAATTCCTATGCGTATCGAAACGCGATGATCAAAGGTTTGATTGAGTTTCTGGTGATGGATATAATTGAATCTTCCCTGAAAAGAATAAATAAATATAAACACATAAAAAATAACTTTAAAAAAATCGATCAACTTATTATTGATTTTAGTGATAGTTTAAATCCATTGCAGGAAAATTTGGATCTTTTCATTCGCAGGCAGATCATTGATACGAATCAGACTGCTGATAAAGTGAAACTGACGCAGAATCGAATAAGAGATCTGTTTAAGCTCTATCTGCGTCATTCTGATGCATTGCCGGATTTTATTGCCGCAAAATTGCCGTCAATTTCCAGCAATAGCGGGGCTGGCGATGATGGCAGCTATCTCAGAATCATCGTTGATCACATCGCCGGGATGACGGATCGCTATGTAGAGAGTGAATTGTCTCGATTGAGGAAGATTTATGAACATTGAATTTGAGAGCATTTCCTTCCGATATGAGAACAAACTGCCTACTTCAGACATGGTTATCAATGATATCAGTCTTAACGTTGGGCCAGGTGAATTCATCGGCATAGTTGGGCCTTCTGGTTCGGGAAAAACGACATTGCTTCAGCATTTTACAGGGCTATTGAAACCAAGCGCGGGTCGTGTATTGGCTGATGGAAACGATATTTTTTCGAAAGGATTCAATCAAAACAGATTGCGCAGAAAAGTTGGTGTCGTTTTCCAGTTTCCAGAATCCCAAATATTCGAAGAGACAGTGTATGATGATATCGCTTTTGGTCCAAGAAATTTTTTTGTCGAGGAGATGGAAATCGAACGCCGAGCTGTTGAAACATGCAGGATATTGGGTCTTGATCTGCAGAGTTTGAGAAACAGATCTCCCTTCAATTTGAGCGAGGGTGAGAAGAGGCGGGTGGCGCTCGCGGGAATTGTGGTTATGGATCCGGAAATACTTGTTCTTGATGAACCGACAGCGTGTCTGGATGCATCCGGGGTGAGGCAGGTTCGCAACATGCTTGCTGAAATGTTTGGCATGGGCAAAACGATCGTATTGGTATCACATGATCTCGATTTCGTCGCCAGGATGTGCCGGCGGATTGTGGCGCTAAAAAGCGGTGTGGTCATTTTCGATGGCGAAAAGCAGGCGTTTTTCAAGAATAGAGACCTTCTGAATCGGCTCGGTTTCAGAGAGCCCAAGATATACCGTTATTACAATAAAATCAATGCGATGTTAAAGCGAGATAACAGCAGTGCATCGAAAATTGACGAGATCATGTCTGTCTTTGGTGTTTTAAAATAGTACATTAGTGACCGAATTATGTACACTTAACTGATAAATAATTATAAATATATTATAATTAAAGAATTTTCTTACAGTATTTTCTAATTAATTTATAAATAGTACTTTAAATAGTATTAATCCCATAATCCCTCTCTTTTATTCCGTTTGACAACAGCTGATGACCTATATGGCATAGATTTTGCAAAAATGAAAGTCGACGAGATAATACATCGATGTTTTGCACCAGTGTCACATTTTAAGTCATAAGCACTGCATCTTTGATCAGCATCGACCCAGAACCCCAACGAAGTTTTACTGCGCACGCAACTGAGGACCTTGGCAACAGAAACTTGGTTGGGGTTATTTTTTTAAAACTAATAATTGCGGAACAAGCATGGACGGGTACAAAGAGCTACTTGATGTGAATTTAGCTGAATCTAACTTCGGCAGTGGTAATGGACCTTCCGTTAACTGGAATGATGAGAGCGGATTTGACTATTATTATCCGCTTGTCAGTCGCAGTCCTCAGATCAAAGAGATTTTGGGTCTGGTTAAGAAGGTTGCCAAAAGCAATGCCAGCATCCTTATTCAGGGAGAGACCGGAACAGGAAAAGAGCTTATTGCCGGCTTGATTCAGTTTATCAGCCTTCGATCTGAAAAACCATTCATAAAGGTGAATTGCGCTGCTTTGCCAGAGACACTTCTGGAGAGTGAGCTTTTTGGTCATGAGAAGGGCTCGTTTACCGGTGCTATTCAGAGAAGAGTGGGGAAATTCGAAGAGGCCCATGAGGGCACACTTTTCCTGGATGAGATCGGAGATATGCAGATGGCGACTCAAGCGAAGATACTGAGAGTATTGCAGGATCACGAGTTCAGCAGGGTGGGCGGTAACAAGACGATCAAGATTGATGTGAGAATAATAACGGCGACCAACAAAGATCTGTGGACAGAAATCGAAAAGGGTAATTTCAGAGATGATCTTTATTATCGTCTGAATGTTGTGTCTATCAACGTTCCTCCTTTGAGAGAAAGAGATCAGGACATCCCGCTGATCGCTGAATTTTTCAGACGTAAATTCTCAAATGAATTGAGGAAGAATACAGGGGGATATTCCGAAGAGACGATGAAATTGCTCAAGAATCACACATGGCCGGGGAATATCAGGGAGTTGAAAAATCTGGTCGAGCGGGCCGTACTCATCGTGGATGAGGGAGAAATGATCACGCCTGATGACCTCGTGCTCTCCGGGAAGGACTATTTTGCCGCCGGTGGTACTGAGAGACGAAAGAGAGAGGTTGATGGGAGTAGCACCAATACGCTTAAGCTGGAGAAACTTGAGAAAAACGCGATCGTAAAAGCGCTAGAAGTGAGTCATTGGGTCCAAAAAGATGCAGCTGATCTGCTTGGAATCTCTCCGCGTTCATTGAATTATAAAATAAAATACCATAAAATAAAGCACCCAAACTGGAAAAAGAATACCTGATACACATTAAAAAACTTGATGAAAAGGCCTTTTCACGATTCAGTGATCAGGCCTTTTTTTTATCTTTTAAATCCACGAAATATCGCATTGTCAACACCTGCACATTTGATTTTTTTTCCTCGTCGCATTACACATTGGAATTACTTCTCCGTAAGAAACGCTTTGAAAATCGGAAACTGCTCATTTCTTTAATCTAAATTAATTAGTATGTTAGCCCATGTTTGCGAGAGTGGTACGACGATTGCCTGTATGGCTAGCGGTAAATCTGATTTTACCATCGGGTCGAAATAGTATTGCAGAACATCTTTGGGTTGAATCACAATATGCTATTGGGAGAGTTACAAGATGAAGAGAAATGGAAATCGGGTTCTCGTGCAGATTGCAATAATTCTGGGTATTATTGCATGCTGCCATGTCACCGTAATGGCTGGGGAGCTGTTGGTGACTTGGGATGCGAATACGGAGTCGGATCTGTCCGGTTATAAGGTCCACTATGGCACAACTTCGCGTCAATACTCATCAACCGTGAATGTTGGTAAGGCAACTCAATATCAAGCAGTCAATCTGACTGAAGGAATTGAATACTTCTTTGCGGTCACCGCATATGACAAAAAGAACAACGAAAGCGGCTATTCGGAAGAGGTAAGCGCCGTTGTTCCTATCGTCGATGTGACTGCTCCGGATGCACCTACCATTCTCAGCGGTCAAGTGAATGAGCTGAAAATAACGATTCAATGGACGCAAAACAGCGAGCCTGACTTTGTCGGTTACAAAGTCTATTATGGAACGACATCGGGTTCGTATCCAAATGAGGTCCTGGTCGGAAACAGCCAGACATTTACCACGCCTGAGTTGAGCGAGGGCGTCATCTATTTTTTCGCCGTCTCTGCTTTAGATACCGCCGGAAATGAAAGTAATTTATCAAGTGAATACAATATCTATATACCAATGAGTGATACTAATCCGCCATCCGTTCCCGTCATTATTTCGAATCAGGTTATCGAGAGCAAGGTGATGCTCACCTGGCAGGGTGGTAACGAATCTGATCTTGCGGGATACAGAGTGCATTACGGCAAACTCTCCGGCGACTATGACAATAATATTGATGTTGGAAGCGTGAACATATATCAGACCACCGAATTGGAGCAGGGAGAAACCTATTTCTTTGCAGTATCGGCATATGACACGGCTTCTAATTTCAGTGACTATTCTGCAGAGATGAGCGTAATCATACCTGTTATCGATAAGACAGCTCCGGCACAACCAGTCGTCCTGGCTTACAGTATTGAGGAGAGCAAGGTCAATATTTCATGGCAAAATAATACAGAGCCGGATCTTGCCGGCTATAAGGTCCACTATGGAAAAAGCCAGAGAAGTTATGATACAGTCGTTGATGTCGGTGTTGTAACTCAGTATCAGACTGCAGAATTGATACAGGGCGACACCTATTTCTTTGCCTTGTCCGCATATGATACGGCAAGCAATGCGAGCATGTATTCAAATGAGTTCAGCGTAACAATTCCCATTATCGATACCACACCCCCGGGCACACCGTCCGTGCTGACATACGATGAGCAGGACAGCAGGGTGAATATTGCATGGCAGCAGAATACAGAACCCGATCTTGCGGGATATACGGTGCATTATGGCAAAGGTCCGGGTTCCTACAGCACAGAGATCAATGTGGGTACAACGACGTCATATCAAACGCCAGAGCTCGATCAGGGATTCGTTTATTTCTTTGCAATTTCGGCGTACGACACAGCTGGTAACAGAAGTACCTTCTCCAGTGAATTCAGTGTCTATATCCCGGTGATTGATGTGATACCGCCTGCAGCGCCTGTCATATCTTCTTATAATGTTCAGGATAGCCGTGTGAATATTTCGTGGCAGGGTGGAACAGAGCCGGATCTTGCCGGCTATGTGCTGCATTATGGAAAAGATACGGGAAACTATGCATCTGTGATCAATGTTGGTATGTCAACGACATATCAAACGCCAGTACTGGATGAAGGTGACAACTACTATTTTGCTGTAACGGCCTATGATACAGCGAGCAATATCAGCCAGTATTCAAGTGAAATCAGTATCACGATACCGGTCATCGACAGAACGCCCCCGCAATCGCCGGAAATTTTATCGGCCGATGTGGAAGACAGCAGAGTGATGCTTGTGTGGCAGATACAGACAGATCCTGACCTTGCTGGTTATACCGTTCATTATGGCTTGTCATCGGGAAATTATCCGGAACAGAAAAACGTTGGCAGGCAGTACGAGTATGCAACACCGCAATTGGAGCAGGGATTAACCTATTTCTTTGCCCTGTCCGCGATCGATACAGCGGGTAACAGGAGCGCCTATTCAAATGAAGTGAAAGTGTCCATACCGATCATTGATGATACAGCGCCGGTAACACCGGACGTCACTGGCTACGCGAGGATTGATAATAGAGTTCGTTTTGAATGGAACGCCAATACTGAGACTGATCTTGTCGGGTATCGTATATATTACGGGAATGCGTCGAAAAATTATAATCAGATAATAGAAGTCGGTGTGGCTACGGAGTACACAACACCTGTACTCACAGAGGGACTGACGTACTTTTTCGCCATATCAGCCTATGATACAGCGGATAATGAAAGTGCGCTCACGGATGAATTCAGCGTTACGATACCAATTTCAGATACAATACCACCCATGACACCGGAAATTGTGACGTTTCTACGGGATGATGACCGCGTCAGCCTGACATGGACATTGAATAATGAGCCGGATCTGGACGGATTTCGGGTTTCGTATGGAACGCAATCCAGTAATTACAATTCCACGATAGATCTCGGTGTTGTCAATACATATACAACATCGAATTTGAATCCAGGGTCGACCTATTTTTTCGTTGTCGCTTCATTTGATACGGCGGATAATTACAGCGAATACTCCAATGAGGTCAGCGTATATATACCGGAGCTGGATACAGATCCGCCGCAGGCTCCGACCTTAGCCAATTATTCGAGACAGGGAGATAAGGTTTTTCTCAGCTGGAATCCAGGCATGGAGCCAGACCTGTCCGGATATACTGTGAAGTACGGAAAAATGTCTGGCAGCTATGATGTATCCATCAACACCGGTACGGTGACAAACTATACCACGCCGGACCTTGATCAGGGATTTACATACTTTTTTGCACTGTTTGCTGTTGATACCGCGGGAAATGTGAGTGATGCGTCTGTGGAAGTCAGTGTTCGCATTCCCGAACAGGATCTGACGCCCCCTGCGGCGCCGGTGATTGCCGCATACGATCTTCAGGAAGATCGTGTGCATGTACAATGGCAGTCGAACTCTGAACCGGATCTTGCTGCATACAGATTTCACTATGGGCAGACATCAGGGCAATATAGTCAACATGTAAATGTGGGTATGGCGAATCAGTACACAACACCTCCTCTCGTTGCAGGAGCCCGATACTTTTTTGCAGTGAGCGCATTGGATACGGCAGGAAATGAAAGCGGGTACTCATCTGAGATCAGCCTGACGATATCAGTCCAGGATACCACGCCTCCCAATGCTCCTGAAATTCTCAGCTGGAATCGTGAAAATAAAAGCGTGGTTTTGGCATGGATGGAGAATGCAGAGCAGGATATTATGGGATACCGGATCTATTTTGGAAAAAAATCCGGAGATTATACACAAAGTGCTGATGTCGGCCTAGCTTACAATTTCAAAACCGGTGCGCTCGAAAGCGGATATACTTATTATTTCAGCATGACCGCGTATGATACGGTAACCAATGAAAGTGCGCATTCGCAGGAAGTCATTGTGACGATTCCGGAAGATGATATAACGGCTCCCGCACCACCGGTGATCACAAATTACGGTCGACAGGAAAGGCGCTTCCATGTGTCGTGGGCTGCTAATGGAGAAGGAGATATTTCAGGGTATCGATTCTACTACGGCACAGTTTCACATCAATACGATTCAGTACAAGACCTGGGACTGTCGACGGAATATCTTTCTCCGGAGCTCGACGAGGGTAAAACTTACTTTTTCACTGTGGCTGCCTATGATACGGCTGGCAACCAAAGCGATTATGCAAATGAAAACCAGATTACAATACCCGAGCCTGATAATGATCCTCCGGCACCACCGCAGATCGCATCCTATTCAAGAGAAGATGAGAGGGTGCATCTGAGCTGGCATGCCAATTCAGAGAAGGATGTCGCAAAGTATGTTGTGCATTACGGAGCAACGAGTGGTACATATGACCACACCGCCGATGCTGGTTTATCATTGAGTTATGTCTCCCCGGTATTGACGCGGGATAAAACATACTATTTTACACTAACTGCAACGGATACAGCTGGCAACGTCAGTGATTATTCGGCAGAGGTCAGTCTATATATTCCTGATCCCGACCTGAGTGCGCCCGATGCGCCACAGATATTGTCGCATGCGCGTAACGACAGAAAGGTACATCTGTTATGGGCAACGAATCAGGAGCCGGATCTGGCAGGATACAAGATCCATTTGGGAACGCAGAGTGGAAATTTCAGCACAACGTATGATCTTGGATTAGCAGTAGAATATACTACAAATGATCTGGTGGAGGGGAATACATATTATTTCGTCGTAAGCGCGTACGACACGGTGGGTAATATGAGCGACTATTCCAATGAGGTGAACGAATATATTCCGAAATCCGACACCACGCCGCCGTCAGCTCCTGTGATTTCAACATATGAACGGCGCGGAGACAAGGTGTATGTCGATTGGGCAACCAATAGCGAAGCTGATGTCGCCGGCTATACCGTTCATTACGGGAAGACATCGGGGAGTTATGGTCAGTCAGCCGGTGTCGGCATGTTAACGGAATATACCACCCCTGACCTTGAGAGAGGATTTCGATACTATTTTGTGGTGTCTGCAGCTGATACGGCAGGAAATGTGAGCGTTAATTCGACAGAGGTGAATGTCTTCATACCAGATCCGGACAACGATGCTCCTTCAGCTCCTGTGATTTCAACATATGAACGGCGCGGAGACAAAGTGTATGTCGATTGGGCAGCCAATAGCGAAGCTGATGTCGCCGGTTATACCGTTCATTACGGGAAGACATCGGGGGATTATAGTCAGTCAACCGGTGTCGGCATGTCCACGGAATATACCACCCCTGACCTTGAGAGAGGATTTCGATACTATTTTGTGGTGTCTGCAACTGATACGGCAGGAAATTCGAGCCTTCATTCGACGGAAGTCAATGTCTTCATTCCTGAACCAGACAACACACCACCAGCACGGCCGGTGATCTCCCGTCATGAGCTACAGGTGAACAACCAGGTGGTGATTCAATGGCAACCGGGCGCCGAGGCAGATCTCTTTCAATACAGAGTCTACTATGGAATGAGCAGCGGAAATTACAGCGACAGCGTGACAGTGAACAATGTAACCACACAGTACACGACTCCGGTACTCCCGCTCGACGCAACCTTCTTTTTTGTGGTGGCAGCATCGGATACAGCGGGGAACTGGAGTGGCATGTCGGATGAGGTATCGGTTCATATCCCCAAACCGGTGGATACCATTTCTCCGGCACAACCGGTACTAGATAACTATTATGTGGACCAGGAACAGCTTCATGTCAGTTGGCTGGCAAACACCGAGCCGGATCTGGCAGGATATCGTTTGTATTACAGTGTATCTCAGGGCGATACCAGTCATCTCATTGATGTTGGAAACGAAACGCGTTATACGACGGCAAAGCTGACCCCCGGCGCCACCTACTACTTTGGGGTGGCAGCATATGATCTCAGCGGGAATGTCAGTGTTTATTCTGAAGAAAAGAGCGTAACAGTACCGGCCGGTGCACCAACGCCTCCACAGGCCCCTGTATTGACGAACGTGCGGGTTGAACAGCGGAAGGTACGTCTGTTCTGGAATCCGGTGACACATGAACATCTTGCTGGTTACAGAATTTACTACGGTACTGAAAGCGGCAACTACACGGTCGTGCTAAACGCAAACAATGTGACAGAATATGTGACTGATGATCTGATGGAGAATACGAATTATTATTTTGTTGTCACTGCTTATGATTCATACAGCAACGAAAGTGCTTTCTCGAATGTAAAAGTAGCCTTCATCCCGATCATCGATATCACGCCGCCGACTATCTATGATCTGGAAGTCGTGGATGCATATACACTTCGTCTGGAATTCAGCGAGCCGGTGGAGAAGAAGTCCGCCGAAACGGTTGAAAATTATACGATAACGAATAGCATTTCAATTGCATCTGTGACGCTTGGTAGCGACCAGAAATCGGTGAGCATAGCCACATCTAAGCATCAGAAAGGCAATTATGTGCTTTCAGTGAGTCATGTCACCGACCTCGCAGAAAACCCCAATCAGATACTTTCTGGCAGTTCGGTGAATTATGAGTATGATCCGGGTGATATCACACCACCGGAGATTGCAGGTATTGATGTCATTGACGGTACGCATCTCGATGTTCGTTTCAATGAGGAGGTTGAGAAGTCATCGGCTGAAAGTGTCGATAACTACGCCATCAATAAGGGGATCACGATACTCGGCGCGTCGCTGGATGCTGACAACATAACCGTCCATCTGACGACAACGGCTCACAAAGATGATGAACAGTACATATTGACAATCAATGATTTGACTGACAGGGCATCGACGCCGAACAGAATTAAGGATAACAGTCAGATCAATTACACCTACAATGAGGCCGATACGACACCTCCGGGCATCTATGCAGTTGAAGTCATTTCACAGACAGAGATTAAGGTCGTTTACACCGAGCATGTGGAGCAGGTGTCAGCCGAAAATAAAACAAACTATACAATACATGATAATGTGAGTGTGATCTCGGCCCAACTGGAAAATGATATGAGGTCAGTGGTTCTAGCGACAACAAAGCATGAGGATAACGTCGATTATGTTCTTGAAGTGAACAATGTGGAAGACCAGGCATTTCCAGCGAACATGATTCCGATGGGGACCCAGTATTCATACCGCTATGTTCCGCTGGATACGATTCCCCCGGAAATCCTGGATGTTGTGGCTGTGAATGAAAATGTCGTGGAGATCACATTTAGCGAGCCTGTTGAAATATCCACGGCCGAAACAGTCTCGAATTATGTCATAAATAATGGTGTTGACATCGTCTCTGCTCGATTGATGAGCTCTCAACGCTCTGTGCAACTATCGACCTCTGCACATGAGGAGGAGATGAAATACACGCTTCAAGTGAGTCATATACAAGACCGCGCAACAGTTCCCAATATCATTGTAGAGAATACCGAGTTCAATTACATCTATCGGCCGATAGACTTGACACCACCAACAGTGAACAAGGTGATTGCCAGGGAGAGTGATGAGATCGATGTGTTTTTCAGTGAAATCGTTGATCGTGCGTCAGCAGAAGATGTGGATAACTATGCCATAAGCAAAGGCATTAAGATTACGAGCGCGACATTGTATGACGATCTGAAAACCGTTCTCCTGTCAACATCAGATCATGTTCGTGACAATGAATATGAATTGACAGTAAATAATATCAAGGATCGTGCGATGCCGGCCAACATCATGACTTCGGCGATCACAAAAAATTATACATATGACCCTGCAAATCATACGCTTACCGGAAATCTTTCCGATCCGGACTTTGAGTTTGCGTACCTGGTTGAAGGTGATGCATACTATGTTGATAGAAGTTATGAGATCAAAGGTATACCTCAAGATTTACAAAATCTGCTCTGGCTCAAAACGCCAAACGATGATCGGAGTCTTGTCGAGGAGCAATGTGTCAGTTTCGATCTCTATAAGAAAGCAACGATATATATCGCTTATGATTCTAAGGCATACTCACCACCCAATTGGCTGAAAGACCATTACAGGGAGACCAGCTATGTGATCGAAGTCTCCGGATATTCAAAGACATTTCAGGTGTGGGAGAAAATACAAGAGTCAGGGCTTGTCACGTTGGGTGGAAATATGGCCCAGGGAGCCTACGGCGCGGAAAGCATGTATTTCGCCTTACTAAAAGAAGATAAGCAAGGCATTGACGGCGGAACGCCTGACGTAAAGGATCCGCTCGCCGGCGGCAATAATTTTGCGCTGTTCCAGAATTATCCGAATCCGTTCAACTCGGGCACTGAAATACGGTATCAATTACCAGAGAATTGCCATGTCACTTTGACCATTTACAATATACTGGGTCAAACGATACAGCATCTTGTAAGGGGCGAGAAAGAGGCCTCTCATTATGTCATTCACTGGGATGGAAGAAACAGTGAGGGCAATTTGCTGCCGAGCGGTGTCTATTTTCTGAGATTGGAAGTCATTAGAAATACAACAATTAATGGAAAGCGAACGAATCAGGTCGTTTACGATAACGTCAGAAAGATGATATACCTCAAATAAGGGAAAAGACAATGTAGTGCAGAATAGAAACCCATTTCCATAGCTCCATTTCTCTGATTCAACGCGATAAAGATCGGTCGATTACCCAGTCGGCCGATCTTTTTTAATTATTAACAATAATCGACTATATTTTCATTATATATACTGATAACAGCTTATATGTGTAAATACATTGATAATTCTATGTTGTAATTGTCTGAGGATTTATTAACTTTTCAGTTTATTAGCACTCTGTTGTGATGAGTGCTAATCATGGGTAATCAGATAGTGATTCAATATAAATTTCAGGAGGTAGAGTATGAAGATGCGACCCTTATCAGATCGAGTGGTGATCAAGCCGTTGGAAGAGGAAGAGAAGCAGCAGGGCGGGATCATCATTCCTGACACGGCGAAAGAGA
>JAZBPW010000109.1:0-2289 GCA_036351795.1 Candidatus Zhuqueibacterota bacterium
TCGTGCCATATTAAGGGAAAGTGCTGTCTCCCCGGACGGGATACTGCTGATGGATGGCCTGCACACCGATTATGTTCCAGAGGGGACGGTGCTGTATGACGGCGATGTGTTGAATGAAGATAAAATGGCTGGTTTTCTTCGTTACGCTGAACTGGCGCTCGAAAATGAAAAACGTTTTGTTATCACGCACTCGGAGATTTTCCCCGGTACCTACGCCAGTACCACCGAAACTGCGGATTATTTGATCCGGTCACTATCCCTGAAACGCACGCCCGTTGTCAACTGGGGACCAGTGGGCATGCAGATGATCGCTGAAACCCGATCCGGCGGTTTCACGGTGCTGGCATTTGCAGGAAACACGGCGCGGGATCATGTGGATCACTATCACGGCATGTCCCAATTCCTTCACGAACTGTTCGGACCGCAACAGCAGCCTAATGAGTGATATCGCGATCCAGTAAACGTTCGATCTTCTCAATTTTTGAGCGCATCCTGGTGGCGTCACCTTTGCGATAATCCACCTTGATGGATGTACTGATCCGGTTGCATTGCGGCTCCAGGATCTTGAAACATGCTGATATGACGCTGAACACCTCATCCCAGCCTCCTTCCAGGATGGTTCCCATGGGCGTCAGTTGATAGACGATGCCGCTGTTATCGATCACATCCAGTATTTGAGAGACATAGGCGCTTACGCTCTCGCCCTTATCCGTGGGAAACATGGAAAATTCAGCCAGAACCATACGCATCCTCCAGAATAAGTTATTGTTGCTGGTAAAATAACAATTTCTCTTTTTAAAATCAATGCCTTCTTGATCCCGGAACTTTTTCTTGACAAAATGAACAGGAAATGGTATATTGAAATATTCAAGAACGGTAAACTGTTCGGGAACGACCGAACTCCAGCGCTCAACACAATCACGGGGATGATAAAGCTCTGATATTCGATTTCGGGTAAAAGATCGGACATCAGCTTGCCACTTCAATATGTCTGAAAGGATACGGTTCACTATCATCGGTGCGGGCGTCATCGGTTGTGCCATTGCCCATCGACTCTCAGCACGTTACCAGGACATTGTGATCATTGAGAAAAACGTAAAGGTAACGAGTGAGAATCAGTCATCCCGAAACTCAGGCGTGCTTCATGCCGGAGTCTATTATCCCAGAGAAATGGGTGTATTGAGAAGCAGATTATGCGTCGCCGGAAACAGAGAACTCTACGAATTCTGTACCGCGCATGATGTACCGGTAAAAAAAACCGGCAAGATCATCGTCGCGACCAGCGAGAAAGAACTGCCGTTTCTCGAGGAGACATATCGCATTGCAGTGGACAATGGTGTCCCCGATGTGAGGTTCATTCCGCCTGAAGAAGTCCGGCAGCTCGAACCCAATGTCAGCGCAATTCGCGCGCTGCTGGTACCCACATCCGGCATCGTGGAACCGACCCGACTTGTTTATGAACTGCACCGGTTGGCTGTGCAAAATGATGCCTTCTTTCTATTCGGTACGGAACTGATTCGAATCGAGCCGGGTGATGATTTTTTTAGAGTCACGACAATCTCGGGAGGACGGGAGGAGACATTTGAAACGTCGGTCCTGATCAATGCGGCTGGATTGTATTCGGATCGTATTGCACGGCTTGTCAATCCGGATTTTCCGCACAGCATCATTCCGCTGCGCGGTGAATCCGCAAAATTCTATAAAAGCAAGAGGCCGTCTCTCAATCACAATGGCATGAATGTCTACCCGGTGCCGCATGCCGTGTATCCCAGCGGAAAGAGAGCAGATATAGACTATGAAGAATATGTCTCGCGGCTTAAAGCAGGAGAAGTACTGAAAACTGTGGGCGTGCACCTGACGCCGACTTTTGACATGATAGATGATCGCTACGATATCGGTAATGTGGTCACTATCGGCCCCGCATACAACAGATCGATCTCTTCTCGTGACGATTATTCGAGCGAATTGTTGGGCGAGGATTATTATCTGTCCCGCGTCGAAGATTACTTTCCGTCGATAGAACTGGACGATATCAGCCTGCACCAGACAGGGATTCAGGCGAGGCTGAACGACACATACGACTGGGTGATCGAGCGGGATGTGAAAAACCCCAACTGCATTCAGCTGGTTGGTATCGACTCGCCGGGCCTGACAGCCTGCCTGGCAATCGCCGGATATGTCGATGAATTGATCAGTAAAGGATAATAATGCTTTTACGCATAAAAAATTTAAGAGATATCAGTGTAAATACAAGGCCGTCCATAAGTCTGGAAAGGGCGCGTCTCATCA
>JAZBPW010000110.1:0-5188 GCA_036351795.1 Candidatus Zhuqueibacterota bacterium
TAATGTTGCTGATATGTGTCATTTCAAATAGAGCGTTCGGATTGTCTGCCGATAATCGTCCACCGAAAGCCGGATGCAGTACATGCCGGATGGCAGATCAGAGGGTCGCCATGTCATAACATGCGATCCCGATGCCATCTCCCCTGCGCGCAACGTTTCAACAAGCCGTCCCCGTATATCGTAAACCGACAGATCTACGAAAGCGGAGCGAGGCAGCGAAAACATGATCTGCGTGCTGCCGTTAAACGGATTCGGGTAGTTTTGCATCAATTTGACGCCATCCGGAACAGGAATCCTGTTCGTAATACGATCGACTGATACTGCCGTATCATCCCCCGGGAAAAAGGTGTAGGCAATCCCGCCTTTATTGAACCAGGACTGCGAAAGGCTTGTTTTGTTGAATATATATCCGTAGCCATTGGATCGTGCCGGATCGTGCACAATGGGATTCCCCTGTGATGTGAATCCCGCCAGCATCATCAGATGTCCTGAATAGAGCGGCTTTCCAACGGACATGGCGATTCGGCCGCCTTTGGCCAAAACGTCACGCGCCTCGCTCCAGTTCCGGTACCGCGTCACCGCACCGTCGAGTCCATATTCTGCCGCATTCTGCACCACGCGCGGCCAGACTCCGAAGAGTCCGTAGTAAGGATCAAGCGTATCTCTGGCGAATTCGAGCGGATCCACTTCAATATCATAACTTTTCAGGATCATGGAAACGGACGTGGGTGAACAGATGCTCCCTCCGATCTGATCATCAATGGCATATTGGTATAAAAAATCCGTGGAGATGAAGATCTCGTCCGGTTTATCCTCAACGATCTGGCTTATACTGGTCGTTGCGGTCGTACGTGAATCGCTGATAAAAAAACTTAACTTGTATATTTCCGGCGTCGGAAGCGATGCAATCTGACGTCTGAGGATCACTTTGAACTGCCAGTCGCTCTGATAGCTGTACAGCTTTACATAGTCGTAATCGATGTAACCGCCCCCGTAGCTCGTGCTGCCGTAGGCTCCCCAGACATAGGTTTTCCAGAAACCGACAGTGAGCCAGGGTGACCATCCATTGCCGTACGGGAATCGCATCTGAACCATGAATCCACAGCGGTCATCCGGCGCTGTACCATTCCATGATGGCAGGCCCCTGTCGAAGGGCTCCGTTGATGCCTGCGGCTTGAAAATGACATAGCCATAGTTTGTCCCGTCCACAAGCATGATCCGCTTTCCGTCATCACTGATCTGAATGCCCTGACTCGTCTCGATGCCCGCGACGAGGTCATCATTTTTCATGACATAGTGCTGGTCCGCATAACCTGCGCCGTACAGGTTCATCACCGACACCAGGAATATTATTGCCGAAGCAGATGCAGCTTTTAAAATCCGTCCTGAAATAGCAGACAATTTTCACTCCTGTATTTTTGAATAGAGAAAAAGATAGCACAAAATATCGAAATATCAAGGGAAATATCAAAAAATCTTTGGACATTTGTAATTATTCTTTTATATTGACTTAAATCGACGATGTAGATCAACACCGGATGATCAATAAAGGTTTGCAGTGAAACCAGGACAGCAGGATATACACATACTGAGAGAATTGGGAAAGCAAGTCGCTGAGATCGCCGCTTTACCCGAACAGCAGGAGACCATATCTCTTTGGAAAGCCTTAAACAGCTGCAAACCCGTTCGCCCCATGGTCATGATCGATCAGATTCCATGGCACGAGATGGATGTTGACGGCGAGTTGACGCTGCAAACCGGGAATGATTTTTCAAGAAAGATCGAAGCGGATCTTCGCCGGCGTATATACCGGTGGAAACATATGCCGGTCGATTGGGTGATCGAGGCGGTTATCACCGTTCCAAAGGTCTTCAGCGGGCTCGATTTCGGCATTCGCACCATCGAAGAGCTGGCTGTTATGGATCCCGATAACAACATTGTGAGCCATCAATACGCGGATCAGCTGGAAAATGAAGACGATCTGGAAAAGATCCAATTTCCCAGAATCGTTCGTGATGAAAAGGCCACCAGGCATCACGAGGAGACCGCCAGGGAGATATTCGACGGCATTCTGGATGTACGTATGCAGGGCATCGTCCCGGCATTCGCACTGTGGGACAGGATTGTCGAGTGGCGAACTCCGGAGAAATCGCTCATGGAGCTTGTCACGCGTCCGGAACACATGCATCGCATCATGGCGCGTCTCACCCAGGCATATCTCGTCATGCTGCATCAGCTGGAAGAACAGAACCTTCTGGACAGTTTCCAACCGACAATCCACTGCACGGGTGCATTCAATAATGAACTTCCCGCGCCGGGCTATGATCCGGAAAAATCCAGGGCAATTGATCTCTGGACATGCGGTATGGCGCAAATATTCTCATCGGTTTCACCGGAGATGCATCAGGAATTCGAGCTTGAATACGCCAATAAATGGTATGAGCGTTTCGGTCTTGTTTACTACGGGTGCTGCGAACCGCTGCATAAGAAAATCCATATTGTGCGCCATATCCCGAATTTGCGAAAAATTTCCATGAGCCCGTGGGTCGATCTGGAGGAGGGCGCGGAACAGATCGGTCACGATTTTGTCTTCTCGAGGAAGCCCAATCCGGCATACGTCGCGGGGGAAGGCTGGGATCCGGACATCGTGGCCCGGGATATCAGGGAAACCGTTGATTGCTGTGAAAAGTACGGCTGTCCTCTTGAACTCATCCTCAAGGATATCAGCACCGTATGTTACCAACCGCGGCGATTGTGGGAGTGGGCCGACATCGCCATGGATATCGTACGCGGTTGATCAATTTGATGATATTCACTTTTAATATAATGAAAAATTCGAGTCGTTCTCTTTGCAGTATTTTAGCATTATTTTTAGCGCTGTTTTCAGACGGATTTTCCGAAAATGGCGTACCCAAGCTGTTCATCAACGAATTTCTTGCCGCAAACCAAAACGCTTTTGAAAATGCCGGATACCATGACTATGCTGACTGGCTGGAAATTTACAGCGGCGAAGACTCAACAGTACGACTGGATGGCTTTTATCTGACAGATGATCTCTCAGAGCCCTTCAAATGGCGTATTCCCGACAACACCATTCTGCGTCCGGGATACCGGCTGATTTTCTGGGCAGACGGCAGGGATACGGTCAGGCATACAAATTTCCGGTTGTCAAAGGACGGCGAACAACTTGGGCTGTTTTCAGCTGACGGTATCGCGATCGACACGCTCACATTTCCTGTGCAACACACCGACATTTCATACGGCAGACTGCCCGACGGTGGAAACGATTGGTATTATCTTGACCAGCCGACCCCCGGAACTGCAAACCAGGGTAAGACTTATGATGGTGTTTGCCCGGAACCGGAGTTCAGTATAAGCGGAGGATTCTATAACACACCACTTCTGGTGCGGATAACAAGCCCGATTCCGACCGGTTCCATCAGATACACAACTGACGGATCACCGCCAGACACCATGTCTCCACTCTACACTACACCCATACGCATGAATAGTACAGGCATCATCCGCGCCCGGACTTTCCAGTCAGGTCACATGCCGAGTGCGGTGGTGACAAACACATTTTTTATTAATGAAAATCTGACATTGCCGGCAGTCTCTGTTACCACAGATCCCGTCAATCTCTGGAGCGACGAGTCCGGCATCTATGTCGGGGGGACGAACGGCATTCCGGGATACTGCAGCAATACACCCAAAAACTGGAATCAGGATTGGGAAATACCGGTCAGCCTCGAATATTATCAGCAGAACGGTGAGCCAGGATTTCGACTGGACGCGGGAATGAAGATCGGAGGCGGCTGTACACGGAAATACCCTCAAAAAACCCTGGCGATATACGCACGCAGTTTATACGGCGCGGACAAGATCCGATATCAGATATTCAAAGAGAAACCGATTGATACTTTCAATAACATTCTGCTTCGAAATCATGGCCAGGACTGGTACAGGTCATTGATGCGAGACGGCATGATGCAGAGACTGGTTTCGGATCGTATGGACATCGACTGGCAGGCCTATCAACCGGCGATACTGTTTCTCAATGGTGAATACTGGGGAATTCACTCCATACGCGAGAAACACAATGAACATTTTCTGGCTGTGAATCACAATATCGATCCTGACGCGATCGACATCCTTTACGGAAACGCGAAGGTGAAACAGGGAAGCAATCTGCGCTATCTTGATATGATCGATTTCATCAGTTCAGCGGACATGAACGATCCGGCAAATTATGCAGCGATCAGGCAGCAGACAGACATCAATGAATACATGAATTATCTCATCGCAGAGATCTATTTTGCCAACATCGACTGGCCCGGTGGTAACATCAAATACTGGCGTCCTCATGGTGAAGATGGTAAATGGCGATGGATATTATTCGATCTCGACCTCGGATTCGGCGCGCACGGCAGAGGTCAGTACGACAGCAATACGCTGGCCAATGCGACAGCCACATCGGCAACCTATTATGCCAACCCGTCATGGTCGACACTGCTTTTCAGAAAATTGCTTGAAAACGATGATTTCAAAGATAATTTCATTCAGCGTTTTGCGGGCCACATGAACACCACTTTCAAACCGGAACGTGTGCTTGCAATCATCGACAGCCTGCAGACGCTGCTCGCCCCTGAAATTCAACGACATAAAGAGAGATGGCAGGATTCCATGTCTTTTGGCCCAAGCTGGGAATCGCTCGTGGACATCCTGCGCGAGTTCGCGATCAACAGGCCGGAACACATGACCGGACACATCGTCGACAAGTTTGACCTGAGTGGTACTGTTGCGATCGATATCAAAGTGACGCCGGAAAATGGCGGTCTCATTCGTATCAACAACGTCGAAATGCCACCGGAAAACAGTGGTTCATCTTTTTTCTTCAAGGATGTACCAATGCAGTGCAGCGCCATGCCTGTGGAGGGGTATCGTTTCGCCGGATGGGGGGGCTTGTCCGAATCACTCGATGATTCAATCCGTGTGACGCCCGCCCGGGATGTGCGTCTCGAGGCATACTTTGAACCTGTAACGCAAGAGATGTACAACGGGCTCGTGATCAATGAATTCCTGGCGTTCAATAATTCCGTTCTGATGGATGACTCAGGTGAATACGACGACTGGATAGAGCTCTACAACAGCAGCGATCACGAGATCGATATCGGCGGATTGTATATCA
>JAZBPW010000111.1:0-20116 GCA_036351795.1 Candidatus Zhuqueibacterota bacterium
AGGTCTTCAAACACGCGATCGTCAAATTCTGTTCCGCGATCAATGAGTGCCTCGAAGCAAATCAAGTCACACCGTATCAGGTGAAACTCGTGATCCCGCATCAGGCCAATCTTCGGATCACCGAGGCAGTGGCGCAACGATTTGGCTATACGCTCGATACAGTGTTCAGCAATATACATAAATATGGAAATACCACAGCCGCATCCATTCCAATCGCACTGGATGAAGCCTTGAGAGAAGGGAGGCTGGAGCGCGGTGATTATCTGATACTGGTGGCATTCGGTTCCGGTTTCACCTGGGCATCTTCGCTAATCCGATGGTAAAATAATGATAAAACTAAAATCGATCTTAATACCCGCCGTACTCATCACTTTTTACGGCTGCAGTCCGAACCATGTCAAACATCTCCCACGCTCTCATCAGGAAAGGCTGACACATCAAATTGAGACGCAAATCAATGAGCCCGAACTTCAGTCAGCCATTCTCGGTATCATGGTGCAATCGCTTGAGACAGGAGAGATCCTGTACGAGCATAATGCCAAAAAATTATTGATGCCTGCATCGAACGAGAAAATACCGACCTCCGCGGCAGCGCTCCTCAATTTCGGCCCTGACTTCACCTTCAAGACCAATGTCTACATTCGCGGTGATGTCCAGAACGACGTCCTCCTCGGCGATCTCATCGTTGTCGGCAGTGGAGATCCAACCATCGGATACAGAGCCTGCGAAAACCGCGACTCCTGCACGATATTCGAGCCCTGGATTCGATCATTGAAATCCATAGGTATCGACAGTATCAGCGGACATCTCATCGGAGTCGACGATGTCTTCGACGACGAGGCAGTCGGCTACGGATGGACGCTTGATAATCTCAGCTACTCATATGCCCCTCAGATCGGCGGCTTGAATTTCAATGAAAATTACGCACGTGTATCTGTCTTTGTTGACAGCGCATCCCGAGACATCAGGACAAAGATCTTTCCGGATTGCGTTTATCTCAATCTGTTGACCGATATCGAGATAATCGAGGACGAAGAAGCAGAGACTGAATTCCGGGTCTGGCGGCAGGAGGGTACGAATGATGTATACATTCGGGGTAAAATGCGACCGAACGAACGGCGTCGAACATCGGTCTCCATTCACAATCCCACACGATACTTCCTCGCGGGACTGAGATCAGAACTTAAGAAACTCGGCATCGGCGTCCGGGGAAATCTGATCGACAGCGACAGCATCGAGGATCCATTTTCATTATCAGATGTAACGCTGGTTCATACACATGTATCGGCGCCCTTCAGCGATATATTGACAACACTGATGAAAGTTTCGCAAAATCTGTACGCGGAAAGTTTCGTAAAACTTCTGGGAGCGCATTTTGGTCGTGAAGGCAGCTTTGAGGAAGGGGAAAAAGTCATCAAAAAGACATTGAGGCGTCTGGGACTGGCTGAAGATTCATACTCATTTATGGATGGATCGGGCCTCAGCCGGTATAATTACATCTCTCCCTATCTCATCGTGAAAATTCTGAGAGGGATGTACTACCACAAATACAGATCAATTTTTATCAGTAGTCTGCCCCTATCAGGCGTGGACGGGACGATCGGATATCGTACAAAAAACACAGTTGCCCAGAACAATATCAGGGCAAAAACCGGTACAATATCCAATGTGCGCTGTCTGTCCGGTTACGCGACCACAAAAGATGGTGAGGTGCTCGCGTTCTCAATCATGGCAAACAATTTTCTGTGCAGTGTTCACGTGATCATGGATCTGCAGGATCGGATCAGTATGCTGCTCGCTTCTCATAGCAGAAGCGAGTTATAAAAATTTCACTCTTTGTTACTTTTTAGAATAGAACGGATCACGATGATTCCGGAGCGACACCTCTCTCCCTGCTATTGATCATACGGCCTTTCTCCTTCAGCCATATCATCAATCTGGCGACCGCCTCCCGCAGTTCTTCAATGGGTCCATCATTTCTGATCACATAATCCGCGCGTTTTTCCTTTTCTTCGATGGGCATCTGGGACTCAATTCTATTCAGAATCTCGTCACGCGTGAGTTGATCGCGTTTTCCCAGACGCTGCAGCACATCTGCCAAGGGCGCACTGACAACGACAATGACATCGAATTGACTCTCGGCGCCTGCCTCAAAAATCAGCGCAGCCTCCACGCCAACCATCGTAACATCACATTTAGACAGAATCCTGTTCATCTCCTGCTGCTGGCTTTTCAAAACATAGGGATGAACGATCTCATTGATTTTTCGCCGGTGCGACGGATCTTTAAATACCAGATCCGCAACAACCTTACGGCGTAACAAACCATTCTCATCATAAATCTCAGGCCCGAAAGCTGCGATGAGTTCTTCTCTTATCTCTTTGTTTTCATTGATCAGCTCACGCGCGAGCCTGTCGGCACGGATCATGGGGATTCCCGAGGTTTCCAGTAATTCAGCGACTGTCGATTTGCCGCTCCCGATACCGCCTGTCAGACCAATTTTCAGCATGTGTGTACCCTCATCGAACGATTGCCAGCTTTCCAGTTTTTCGTTGACCATTTCCCTGTACCTGATACAGATAAATCCCGGATGGGACGAGCGTACCTGTATTGTCCTTCAAGTCCCATTCAACACCGCCATTTCCGTCGTTTTCGAAAATCGTTCGAATGACAATTCCCTCCAGCGTCATGATCCGGATCTCCGCCTCCTGAGTGAGATTGGCAAACATGAGATAGTCGGCATCGCCATAGCGAAACGGATTCGGATAGGTAAATACTCCGGAAAGATCTTCCCTGAAAAGGAATATGGATGCCTGGCTACCCTGTCCGGATCCAATAGCGATCCCATCACGACTCTTCACATTGCGAACTGTTATCAAATAGCTGAATCCCAGGGCAGTGATGCTCTCAGAGTCATCAAGAATCAGCAATACGATCTTGCTATCAACCGGATCAGGATCAACGCCAGTGACTGAAATATCCGGTTCTATCGCATAATTACTCCTATCCGTCACGGAAATGGAATCCATCTCCTGGCTGAAAACGAGCTGTATACGATGCGAGCTCAGTTGCGATGCGCGTACGAGATACGGTTTTTTCAACGCTCCCTGCGCACGAAAAACGAAACTGTTCCTCGTTGTATCGATCGGTGTCCTGTCTGAATCCATCACATTTTCCACCGTGATCGAGTATTCTCCCGGCAGCAGATCCTTATCCAATGTCAGCACAATCTCTTTATTCGATTTAGTGGTGACCACCGATGTCAATGATTGCTGCCCCGGTTCAAGTCTGTAGTGATCAAGATTCACGATAGAGTGCGCCATGCTCTCCGAAAATGTCATCCTCAATTGCCGAGACGATATACAGGACATGTCCTGAATATAGGGTTTATCACCGGGAATTGCTGACACTAACGGTGCAAAGCGGCTGGTATCATCGTTGGATACCGCCCTGACTGAATAGTAATAGATCACTCCCTTTTCAACCAGTGTGTCCAAATATGATGAACCTGCTGTCGCTTGATAAAGCATCAGTGAATCCCGGTTAAAAGCCCGATAAATCAGATAATATTCTGCAGCGTCACTGACATTCCATTGAAGGTGAACCTGATTCGTATCCAGCGGCCAGACATCGAAATGCGATGGATATGGCTGAGATGATGGGACATCGCCTGTGTGCACATACGACACAATTCTATCTCCCCGGTTCACGAACAACTCATTGATCCCATCTGCGTCAACATCCCCGACGATATTGGCCTGGCTATTCGTCGGAGTGTCGTAGAAACTCAACGCATAAGCATCGTTCATGACATCGTAATCGACGACATACAGATCGGGAAAGAGATTGAGGATCAGCTCTTTCAGATCATCGTTGTCCACATCTCCGGAGGAGAATCCATTATCCGATCCCAACCCGTAAAACGCCTGCTGCCAGGCGATCTTATATGTATTGTCTGATATCGAGTTATAGATGCGGACGATCCAGTGTCTGGAGTCGTATTCATGTTCGGCGTCGAGATCGAACGAGGAATGACTTCCGACGGCAAATTCAGGAACGCCGTCCCCGTCATAGTCACCAGATGCGATGAAATCGGTGCAGTCTTCCAGTGGCTGACGTTCATTCCATACCGGCACGAATATATTGTCTCCGTCCGATTCATAGATGTACACATCGCCATCTGAATCGCCGATCAAAATCTCCATGCGGCCGTCGTTGTCGAAATCACCGGCCTCGGTATGCGGCACACCGTATGTATTGGAACCGCTCGTTGGATTGCTCAACGAGGCAATCTCCACAAAGGTATTATCGCCGGTGTTTTCACGAACGACATAGATATCATCCGTCCGTCCAATGATCTCTGTTCTGCCGTCACCATCAAGGTCAAAATAGCGGCTCGCCCAAAAGCCACTGCTATCCTCCCAGACGATTTTATCCGGATAGCCATTTCCGGACGAAGATTCGATGATATAGGATCGGGCGCCGCTTCCGGCAAGTATTTCCCTCAATCCGTCGCCATCAGAATCTCCGGTATCTCTGGGGATCAGCATCATCGTTGATTCAAACACCTGGCGGAATTCCGCATCATCATATTCGTATATTTTGAGCTTACCGAATGCGTCTACATTCCTGTATTCATTAATGATCAATTCGACCTTTCCATCATCGTCGAAATCGACTAATGCATTCAGCATGAATCCCGACGGCAGTATAAATTCCGCTGGCGCGAATGCATCGGACCGGATATCGTCGGCACTTAAATCCAGTAGCGGATCGACGATCACATCTGTCTGCGACTTCAGACCAGACATATTTTCCAACGCAATGATATATTCGAACCGGTTTTGTTCATCACCGAGGTCGAAATTGAAGTGATGCTCCTTTGTCCTGTACTTCAATTGGACCTCTTCGAAGGGCATTTGAGAGTCAAACGGGCGATAGAGTATCCAACTTCGGCACAAATCATCCGTCATATAGTCGATCAGCGCGGAAGGCGAGGGTCCATCGATCATGGGCGTCACACGAAGCTCGTAACTCACCGGTGGACTCCGGTCGATAAATATCCGCGTTCTGTGTTCCACGCTGCTGCCATCCTTGTTTCTAACTTTCAGCCGCACTGTATAGCTGCTGTCCGGCAGATCAGAACAATCCCAGATCCCCAGCGTATCCTCCAGCACCTGTCGATTCACTTTTTGATCAAATAAAAACCATTCAACCGGATTCTCGCCAAATCCATAGTAAAGTTCATATCGTGCCAAATAGGCGCCGGATGCCGTCCCGCTGATAACGATGGGAGACAGAGCAAAACCATCATCCAGCTCGGGAAACGCGATTTTTGCTTCCGAGGCGATTTTTGTCCGCAGGGCTCTGCCGGCGTGAACGCGGCCGGCGGCATAATAGCGATCCCAGTCTGCAGGTCCAAGGTCATCCGTCGTGGAGACGATAATATTTCTGATATCTTCATTCGTCAATTGAGGATGGCGCGATTTCAGCAGAGCCGCAATTCCGGACACTACGGGCGCTGCCGCCGATGTGCCGCTGAACAAGCCGTATTGATCGTTCAATTTCGTCGTAAGGAGATCGACGCCCGGCGCTACCGCATCGATCGTTGCGCCCCAGTTCGAAAACGATGCCAAAACGTCATCGATCGTTGTGGCTCCGACAGATATTGTCTCATTAAATGCAGACGGATAATGAATTGCATCGGAAGCGCTGTTTCCCGCGGAAGCGACCATCACCACATCGCGGGAATGGGCATAGCGCATCACATCCTGAAGCAGCGGCGATGCGACCACATCGCCGAAACTCATATTGATGACTGCGGCGCCATTATCCACCGCGTAAACAATGGCAGACGCAACATCATCCTCCTCGAGCAAACCCTGGGATGTCCCTGCACGAAGATTGAGCAGCGGGCAATCGTAAGCCACGCCTGCGATCCCGTAGCCATTGTCTCCATTGGCGCCAACAATTCCGGCGACACTTGTTCCATGGCCATGTTCATCCGACGGATCATTGTCTCTACCGAGATAGTCTCCCCCATCCGGAAAAGAGGGCGCGTCCGTGAAGTCCCAGCCCTTAATATCATCGATATATCCGTTACCGTCATCATCTACGCCATTGACATCAACGCTATCGAACACGCCATTGCCGTTCACATCCTCGCCCGGATTGATCCATATGCTGCCCATCAGATCATCGTGAGAATCATCGATGCCGGTATCGATAATCGCAACGAGGACTTCCCCTGATCCTCGCTCGATCTCCCATGCCTCAGCCAATCCGATCGTGCTGACAATCCATTGCTGATCCAGCAAAGGATCATCCGGAAGATAATCAACCTGATAGATGTGGTTCAAATGCGCGTATTCAACGGCAGGATCTTGATTCAGCCTGCTCAGTAAATCGAGAATATCGCTGCTGTCCCTGACAATAATTTTATAGATATTTCCAAGTGCGCCCTCGTGGTCTTTGAAAAGCGGCAGGCTCTGCATTGGTTTGTGTACGCCTTCCACTATGGAAAGGACTCTATGGATTGCCTTCTTTTCAGGTTTGATCTTAACGAGAATATCGCGGGGTGAAAAGCCATTTGTCTTCTGCGGAAACAGACTTGCTGTATCACAGATCATGAAAACAGCCATCATCAGCATCACAATGATTCGTAGAGACGGCGTCATTTTTCCGGGATGATCGCAACACAGATGGTTCTGATTGCCGCAAGAGCCATGAGAAGCAGATATGTCAGGGAATTGAAGATCGACCATGAAAAACCGCGATAGTATTTTTGAAAATATTTTGAGAAAGAGACGTGTGACGACCATATGAGCGATATCCTTTTTTGGGAGACCGATCGTCCTTTATGGTGAACGATCGCCACCCCGGAAACGAATCCTATTTTCCATCCCGCATCGATGAACCGGCGACACCAGTCCACATCACTGAAAAACATTGGGAATCTTTCATCGAGGAATCCGATCTCGCCCAATGCATCCCTATGAGTTAAAAGAAATGCCCCCTGTGGTTGTTCCACAAATCTATCCGATTTGTGGTCGAAGTCCCCCATTTTCCAGTAGTTGAATTCTTTGCTGTGAGGGAATATTCGATTAAGAAACATTGTGTTATACAACACATCCCTGTGTCGTGGAAAGCGGCGGCAGGATGGCTGGATCGAAGCATCGGAATTGCGAAATTGAGGCGATACAATACCAAGTGACTCATCCTGTTCAATGCGGTTGAACAGCTCGGGAAAAATGCCTGCATCCATTTCCGTATCCGGATTTAGGGTCAAAATATATCGCCCTTCGCACTCTCTCAGTCCCTGATTAACGGCCCTGGTATAGCCGATATTTTCAGCATTCACCATGAATTGATGATGCTGAAACATAGTCAGCATTGATCTTATGATTGACCGCGTTTTATCGCTGGACCTGTTATCGATGATAATGAGCTGTGTTTGAAAGTGATTCTCTAACTGGCGCAGAGATTTCAGGCATTTGCGGATTTCACGCTGATTGTTGAACGTAACAATGACGATAGAAAGTACGGGGGTGTTCATGAAGGTATCATGGCATCGGAGCCGTTAATCAGGAATTTTCTTCTTCCATTTTCCGTTTCAGCGACTCGATGCGTTTGTCAAATGCGTCATTATCCGGATCGCTTAATTTCAGTCTTTCATACACATTGATCGCTTTTGCGTACTGGTGCTGTGCAATATAGATCTCTGCGAGCGTTGGTGTTACGATCTTTTCCTTGGCAGACTGGGATTTATTCTTCCCCTTTTCGGGAGGAACCTCGCTTTCATCTGATGCAGGCGCTGATTCTTCATCCGGTTTCATGCCTTTTTTCACCCAATGTCCCAGTTCATTCGGATCCGGTAGTCTGCTTCCCAGGTCGATCAACTCATCATTTGGATCGCGCTCCTGTTCCAGCTTGCCGAAAATATCCTCATTATTCTCCTCAACCGTCTCAGGTTCATGGGCGCCCAGCATATCCTCTGTTTCGTTATGATCCTCCTGAGAATTCTGGTCTGCGTCCTCCTGGCTTTTCAGGAAATCATCAAAGTCATCCTGCTCAGCATCGAGCTTTTCTTTTTCAGCATCAGCAGGTCTTTCCTGAACACTCTCCTCTTCTTCCGCCACTGGTTCCCGCTCCGGATCGATCTGCTCATCAACACGTAACTCTTCATCTTCATGTGTAGAGATTGTATCTTCCCGAAAAATTTCATCCAGGATATATCCATAGGCATCTTCATCCGTCTGATCCTTGCGAACAAATTTCTTCTGAAATGAATCATCCATCCTATCGAACGCAGTATCTTCGAGCTGAATACCTGAATCATCCTGAATTCCGGGCGATTTCTCGCTGCTTTCATCAAATTCCCCCAAATCCATCTCTTCACTTTCGCTATCCGAGCGATTCGGATATCTCTCCCGGATGTCATCCAGGGAATCACGCACCTCCGCGTTCATGGGATCGACTTCCAGAATTTTATAATAACTTGATTCAGCAGAGCTCTCCCAGCCTATTGTTCGCATCAGTTGAGCAAAATCGCGATGAGCGGCGATATAGTGCGGATCGAAGAGAATGACTCGCTTGAGTTCTTTCTGCGCTTCATCATATTTTCTCTGGTACAGATAGCACTTGCTAAGAATATAGTGACCGGTGATATAATAAGGATGATTGATAATGCCCTTTTCGCAGAGCTCTATGGCTTCATCCACTCTGTTGATGGACAGGTAGTTATCGGCGAGGCGTGCAAATAGAATTGAATTCGGATTGCCTTTCAGCTTTCCCTCTAAATATCTGATATCCTCCTTTGTCGCTTCCATGACGCCTGTTCTCCCTTTTAAGCATTCTCTTGCTGTTAAAAATAATCATTTATATTCACATTTTCAAGAAAAATTTACCATCCGGCAATAATTTTATTGAGGATATCCTCTGACACCTTATCGATAATCTCATCAATCGCATCCGCTCGACCGTTGGCAGATGCCGGTTCATATGTCCCCCACTGCGTGATCCGCTCTTCCCAGAGCGCTTCCCGCTTCTTCATGTCGACAAAGCGTACGTTGAGCGTGAGATAAACCTTGATATCCTTAACCTCTTCATCGACACTCACTGTACCTGCTTCATCACGTATCGTCAATATTGTACCCTCGAGCATCGAATCTGCATTTCGGGGATCCGATATTTTAAGTGTATTATCGCGTGTAATACCGCTGATAATTTCATCGGTCAATGCCTCCCTGATACCGAACTCGGCTGTCTGATCATCAAACACCGGAACTGCAATGGTCTTCAGGTGCGAAGGAAGGGTTGATCCGGAAAATGAATAATAGCCGCACTGGGCGAAAAGTAATACGATGAACGCATATTTCAACTTCATTCGTGTCTATCCTGATTATCAATAGGGTAATTCATACTCTTTGATTTTACGGTATAATGTTCTCTCGCTGATCTTCAGACTCGCCGCCGCTTTGCGCTTGTTGCCATTGTGCAGCCTTAAGGCACGGTCAATCAGATCGCGCTCCATTTCTGCCAGGCTGAGTACGTTTCCTGCCTCTTCCTGGCTGTCCTCATAAATGATTTCATCCGATTCACCAACCACCGGTATCGAATCCAATGGACTGAATGGTTTCAACCTGCGCGGTGGGAACAACCGGGTGAGAATTATCTCGCGCAGCTGTGATATCTCCCCCTTGAGATCGAGAAGCGCACGATAGAGGAATTCCCTTTCAGCCTGTTCCGAAGTCTTGTTCAAGGGTATTGGTAGATTTCGTTCCTCGAAAGAACTGAAGTTCAAATATTTCCGAATGACCGCTTCATCGATCAGAGCCCCCTTTTCAAGAACGATCATGCTTTCAACAAGGTTCTTCAACTCACGAACATTGCCGGGCCAGTGATAATTCTCCATGATCGCGAACCCCGGGTTATCAAAACCACTAAAATTGATCCCGTTCTTCTCCGCAAACTGAGTCGCAAACCGCTCGGCGAGAATTTTTATATCGCCTTTACGCGCACGCAAAGGCGGGATCTGTATGGTCACCGCCCGGAGTCTGAAATAAAGATCCTGTCTGAAATTGGACGACTTGACTTCCTGCTCCAGATCACGGTTTGTGGCGGCGATAATTCTAACATCTGTCCTCTTCACCTCTGTGCTGCCTACGGACGTAAATTCACTCCCTTCCAGCACACGCAGTATTTTCACCTGGGCGTTCAAAGGCATTTCACCGATCTCATCCAGAAAGACCGTTCCATGATTGGCAGTTTCGAAATACCCCTTCCTCTCTCCAACTGCACCAGTAAACGCGCCTTTTTCATGACCGAACAATTCGGATTCGATGATACCTTCGGGAATCGCTCCGCTGTTCACCACGACGAGAGGTTTGTTCGCCCGCCGGCTGCTGCCATGTATCGCTTTTGCCACAAGTTCTTTCCCGGTGCCACTCTCCCCGATGATCAACACCGAGATATCCGTCGCTGCCACCTGCTCGATACTTTCAAAGATCTGCCGGATGCCAGTTGAGTCTCCCCATATCCCGTACTTTTCCTGAAACTGTCTGAATTTAAATTCTGTCATTTGTGTTCTGTCTGATTACCTCATATACATTTTACGAATGATTCTCTCTGAAAAACGCAACGGTCTCTTTCAATCCTTGTTCCAGATCCACTTTCGGCACCCATTTTAAAAGCTTCTCCGCTTTCTCGTAATTCAACAGACTTCGAAGTTGTTCCCCGGGTTTTACCGGTCCATGAAAATCTTCCGCTTTTCCTCCGGTATATGCATTCAGTTGTCCGAATATCTCATTGACATCTGTCTCTATGCCTGTACCGATGTTGAAATAGTCACTTTCCCCGTATTCCAGCGCTCTGAGATTCGCATCGACAACATCCCCGACATAGACATAATCGCGCGTTTGCTTGCCATCGCCGTTGATCACAGGCTGCTCACCCTTTAATAACCGGGTCGTAAAAATTGCCACAACACCAGCCTCTCCGCGCGGGTTCTGACGTGGTCCGTAGATATTGGCGTACCTGAACACTGTGTATGGCAGTTTATACTCATTGGCGTAGTAGTAGAGATATTTTTCACCTGCCAGCTTCGTGATCCCATACGGTGATAAGGGCCGCGTGGGATGCTCTTCATCTGCGGGAAAATACTCCTGTTCTCCGTATATCGCGCCACCCGAAGAGATGAAGATAAATTTTTTCACACCGTTCTGAACCGACGCCTGCAAGAGATTGATCGTTCCCAATATGTTGTTCTGCGCGTCATAGATCGGATCTTTTACAGACAGCCTTATATCCATTTGTGCCGCGTGATGATTCACTGCGTCAATCTTTTCTTCTTTGAAGATCTTGAATAATCCGGAGTCGCCGATATTCATTTTAAAAAACTTTGCTTTTGGATTGACGTTTTCCATTTGCCCTGTCACAAGATTATCGACCACAACGACGTCATGTCCCTTCTCGATGTAAGCATCGACGACATGAGAACCGATAAATCCCGCTCCGCCAGTAACCAGTATTTTCATTCTTTTTCTACCTTCAACTTAATTCGATCATCTTTTTCTTCGCGCTTTTAACAGTCCTTTGTCCTTTTCCTTCAGAGACTCAAGCTCGTCCCGAAGTTGTGCCGCTTTTTCAAATTCGAGATTTTTAGCAGCATTGATCATTTCTCTTTCAAGATAATCGATTACCTCTTCCCGCTCCATGCTCGACATCTTCTCTAGATCTTTCCGGATCAGTCCCTTCTGTTTGCGCATTTCGTACTTATCTGCTTTTTCATCCGCCACACGGGTGGATCGCATCACATCATCCACCGATTTATACACCGTTCGCGGTGTGATGCCATGCTCTTCATTATATTGACGTTGTATCTCCCGTCGCCGATTTGTCTCGTCCATGGTCTTTTTCATGGATCGTGTGATCTTGTCAGCGTAAAAAATGACACGTCCGCCGACGTTCCTGGCCGCTCTGCCGGAGATCTGCATCAAAGAAATTTCAGACCTCAGATATCCCTCTTTATCGGCATCCATGATGGCGACTAACGATACTTCCGGCAGGTCGAGTCCTTCTCGTAACAGATTGATACCGACCAGCACATCGAATTCTGCCAGTCTGAGATCTCTGAGTATTTCAACGCGGTCCAGAGCAGCAATTTCAGAATGCAAATACCGTACCTTTATTCCGAGTTCCGCCAGGTAATCTGTCAAATCTTCAGACATTCTCTTGGTGAGCGTTAGAACCAGTGTGCGCTCATTCCTGCTCACCTGTCCCCTGATTTCATCGATCAGATCATCGATCTGTCCTTTGGTTGGACGCATCTCGATCTCCGGATCAATAAGCCCGGTTGGCCGAATGATCTGTTCGACGACGGCCCCTCCGCTCTTTTCCAATTCGAATTCCGACGGTGTTGCTGACGCGAAAATCACCTGATTAATCATGGATTCGAATTCCGAAAAATTCATCGGTCTGTTGTCGAGAGCCGAAGGCAGACGAAATCCGTGTTCGACAAGTGTCTCCTTTCTCGATCTGTCACCATGATACATACCCCTGATCTGCGGTATGGTGGCATGAGATTCATCGATGAACATCAGATAGTCTTTCGGGAAAAAATCGATCAGCGTAAAAGGTCGTTCACCCGGTTTTCTGCCGGAGAGATATCTCGAGTAGTTTTCAATTCCCGAGCAGTAGCCGAGCTCCTGCATCATTTCGATATCATGGTTTGTGCGCATCTCGAGACGCTGTGCTTCGAGCAGTTTATTCTGACTTCTCAGAAAATCGAGCCTTTCATTCAATTCAATTTTAATATCCTTGATCGCGTTCCGGAGCCGGGAATGCGTCGTTACATAATGTTTCGCCGGATAGATCGCCGTGGTCTCTTTCTGCCTTAGCACTTCGCCAGTCAACGTATTAACCATGGAGATGTTCTCAATTTCATTGCCGAACATTTCAATCCGGACGGCCTCTTCTTCATAGGCAGGGATGACTTCAATCACATCGCCGCGCACACGGAACGTGCCCCGCTTGAACTCAATGTCATTTCTGGTATAGTAAATATCGACAAGCTTTTCTAGGATTGAATTTCGCTCAATCACCTGTCCTTTCTTGAGAAGTAGCAGCAGCTGTTTGTAATCCTCAGGCGATCCGAGACCATAGATACAGGATACAGACGCGATGATCACTACATCGTCACGCTCCATCAACGAGCTCGTCGCTTTGAGCCTCAACCTGTCAATTTCATCATTGATGGTTGCCTCTTTTTCCACATAGACGTCGCTGCTGGGGACATATGCTTCCGGTTGATAATAGTCATAATAGCTGATGAAATATTCAACCGCATTATCCGGAAAAAACGACTTGAACTCACCAAATAGTTGAGCGGCCAACGTCTTGTTATGCGAAACGATCAGCGTTGGTTTGCCAACCTTCTCGATGGTACTGGCCATGGTATATGTTTTACCACTGCCTGTAACACCCAACAAAGTTTGAAATTTATCGCCTCTCAGAAGACCTTCGGCAAGTTGCTCAATAGCCCGGGGCTGATCCCCCTGAGGGCTGTAGTCAGACGTCAAATTGAATTGTGCCATAATTGCCAGTAATATACCATAGTTCTGACAAAATGTCAAGAGTAAATGTATAAAAATATCTTGCATTTCTTCGTATATATCCCTATATTCATGATTTATCATCATTTTTTTAACGAGGTGTCTTTATGGCCATTATGAACAAAATGCGTGACAACACGCATGTTATTCTCTTCTTTTTACTGGTAATGTTCGTTGCCAGTATGACAATTGGCGGATTGGTTGGTGGCGCCAATATCATGGATCTGCTGTCAGGAAAGAAACCGGACACCATTATAATGGTGAATGGTGATGAGGTCGCATATGACCAGTTCTACAGAGCTTACCAGTCAGAGATCGAGTCTTACCGTCAAAGGAGCGGTTCAGAACCGAACAGCTATCAGATTCAACAGATTGAAGAGCAGGTCTATGAATCTTTTATCAGCGACATCCTTCGTCGTCAGAAAATTGAAGAGCTCGGCATCGGCGTGACCGACGAGGAGATCAAATATCACATTTTTGATAATCCGCATCAGCTATTCACTACCGACCAGAACTTCTGGAATGAAGAACAGCAGTTTGACATGGAAAGATACCAGACTGCGCTGGCTTCGCCGGGAAACGACCAGTTCTGGCAATACAAAGAGCAATATTTGAGAATGCTGCTGCCATACGAGAAACTGGATAAAGAGATCCTGTCCACCATTCGTGTGACCGAGAACGAAGTCAAAGAAGAATTCATCAGGAAAAATCAAAAAGCGAGCGTCGATTATATTGTTTTCGATGCCAATTCATTTAATGTGCCCGATAGTACTATCAGCGATGAAGAAATTCGTTCATATTACAAAGAAAATGAAGACGAATATCGCGAGGAAGAGAAGCGAAGGATCCGCTACGTAGCGTACAGCACGTCGCCCTCAGCGTCGGACAGCACCGAGACTATCAAATTTGCAAACTCGCTGGTGGACAGCGCCAAAAACGGCGCGGATTTTGCGCTACTGGCTGAGACCTATTCCGACGATACCGGTTCGGCGGAAAAAGGCGGTGACCTTGGATTTTTCGGGCGCGGATCGATGGTAAAACCGTTCGAAGATGCCGCGTTCAATGCATCGAAAGGCGACATTGTCGGTCCGGTCGAATCGAATTTTGGTTTACATATCATCAAAGTTGAAGACAGGAAACGTGAGGACGGCGAGGAAAAAGTCAAGGCGAGACACATTCTATTGAAATTCAACGCATCCAGGACAACACAGGAGATCGCCAGCGAAAACGCTGATTATTTCGCGGAGCAGGCACCGGATGTCGGTTTCATGGCTCTCGCGGAAGAGGAGAAGGCAAAAGTCGATTCCACAGATTACTTCACTACGTCCGGATTTATACCCGGCCTTGGCATGCAGAAAAGAGTCGCAATGCGAGCGTTCAATCAAAAATTGAATGAGCCCAGCAAAGTCTATCTTTTGGATAATATCGGTTACGTTATTTTCGAAGTATTTGAAATCAAGGAAGAGGGACTCAAGCCCCTGGAAGATGTCGAAACCCAAATCAAACGGAAAATTCGCAGAGAGAAACAGTTCGAGTTGGCCGAGAATGAAGCGCGAGACTTCAGAGAGAAAATCCAGATGCCTGAAGACTTCGAAAAGTCAGCGGCTACCGATTCTCTTCAGATCAAAACAGCGGAGTCGTTCACACGCGAAGGTACTATTCCGGGAGTCGGACGCGATGTCAAATTTGCAGGCACAGCATTCGCCCTGGATGTGAACGAAGTGTCTCATCCTGTGAAAGGCAGTCGCGGTCTCTACATCATTAAAATGAAAAGCAAGGAAGACGTGAACGAGACTGCATTCGAAGCGCAAAAAGAATCCTTGAAAAACCAGTTACTCGACACGAAACGTCAGGCTGCATACTCATCATGGTTAGCGAGTATAAAAAAGAGTGCAAATATAAAAGATTACAGGCACACGTTCTTCTAAATAAGTACGGTGAAGTGACGTTACTAGATCTTTGACAAAAACATTACAGAGCCAGTCAACCGGAGGTTTCCATGTCTGATAAAAGAATTAAGTTAATACTGAACCCAGTGGCTGGCCGCGGCTACACCGCAGAAGCTGAACCTCTGATCCGTCAGGTTTTAACTGAACTTGGACTCAACTTCGAATTGGTGCACACAAATGCACGGGGACATGCGGTTGAGCTTGCGGAACAGGCAAAGAGAGACGGTTTCGATACCGTTGTGGCAGTCGGAGGCGACGGCACCACGAATGAAGTCATGAATGGACTGATCAATGCCTCCGGTGACGATATCGCCGGAACCATGGGACTTCTCGGGACCGGTTCGGGCAGCGATTTCACCTTCAATGTGGGGATTCCGTCGGATATCGAGGAGGCATGCCGGCTCATTGCAAACGGAAAATCCAGAGTCGTGGACGTCGGGAAACTCACTCTCGAAAACGGAGAGCCGCGATATTTCGACAATCAGCTCGGCATTGGCTTTGATGGTGTCGTGACGGTCGAAGCCATGAAATACAAGCGGCTCCGCGGTATGGCGCTTTACCTGCCCGTCGTCCTGAAGACAGTTTTTCTCACGAATAAAGCGACTTCGGTCGATATCAAGTTCGACGATCAGGAGTTGAACCTCAAGACTGTCCAGATATCCATCGCCAATGGCTCACGCGAAGGCGGCGGTTTTTACATGACTCCGGAAGCGAAGATCGATGACGGCTATCTGGATCTCTGTATCGTGAAAGATGTTGGTAAAATGGGAATGATGAAACTCATTCCACATTTCATGAAGGGAACACACACCGCAGAAGATGCCGTATCAACCTGCCGGGCTAAAAAGGTGGTGGTCAGCTCCGAAGAAAACCTCATCGCTCATTTCGATGGTGAGCTCTTGTGTACGGAGGGCCACAGGATCGAATGCGAAATTATACCCGGTAAACTACGAGTTTTGTATTAAGCGATAATGATACTACCCGTCACAGATCTACCTCCACATTCAGGAAGAGGGAATCCTCCCCCTGCCATAAACCACTAGTATAGAGGAGATGACTCATGCTCAATTATGTCTGGTTAGGATTGATGGCAATCGCAATCATTGTCGGCGCCATCAACGGCCGCTTGCCTGAAGTTACGAACGCTGCTTTCGAATATGCAAAAACTTCTGTCGACATCTCTATCGGATTGATAGGGATCATGGCGCTCTGGCTCGGTATCATGAAAATCGCCGAGGAGGCCGGTATCGTGAAACTGCTGGCGAAACTGATCAAACCCATCAGCAAAAGACTGTTTCCGGATATTCCACCGGACCACCCAGCCATCGGCGCCATGGTGCTGAACATCGCCGCAAACTGGCTGGGTCTGTCCAACGCGGCAACGCCGCTCGGTCTGAAGGCCATGGAAGAACTTCAGGAGCTGAATCCGCATAAGGATACGGCCACAAACGCAATGGCGACATTTCTGGCTCTGAACACCGGCAGTATCACGCTCATTCCGGCGACGATCATTGGAGTGAGAGTGTCGCTGGATTCAGCAAATCCAACGGAAATCATCGGAACCACCATATTTGCATCAGTATGCGCAACTATTTTTGCGGTCACAGCCACAAAACTGCTGCAGCGGCTGCCGATGTTCAAGATCAAGGAAGCCAATGATGTAAACCAGAAGCAGGAGGAGGGTGCATAATGTTCGAGCAGGTCATCAATACATTTTCCGACTGGGCAATTCCCGTATTGCTTTTCATCATTCCGGTAATCGCCTTCACCAAGAAAATTAAAGTTTACGAAAGTTTTGTCGAAGGCGCGAAAGGTGGTTTCGAGGTCGCCGTAAAGATCATTCCTTTTCTGGTAGCCATTCTTGTTGCCATCGGGATGTTCCGGGCATCCGGCGCCATGGATATATTCGTGCAAATCATCTCACCACTCACGAATGCCATCGGTATGCCGGCAGAAGCTTTGCCCGCAGCACTGATGCGTCCGCTCTCAGGAAGCGGCACGCTTGGGATCGCTACTGAGCTTATGGTGTCTCATGGCCCGGATTCATTTATTGGCAGACTGGTATCAACGTTTTACGGATCAACCGAAACGACGTTCTATGTGGTGGCGGTCTACTTCGGATCCGTGGGTGTGAAGAAAACGCGTCACGCAGTACCCGGTGGACTCATCGGTGATCTGGCCGGACTACTCGCCGCGCTGTTCATCTGCAGGCTCGTATTTGCATGATGCTGTAACGACTTCTTGCTCTGATTCGCTTTGCCTATTTTTCTCGTGAATACTGATAAATGATCTCGCCTTTATCATTCACGAATGTCATGATCATCGCGTTTTCCTTTATTGTGCAGAGTGAGAAGCCGGGGTCCGGGCTCCCAAACAGGGCGCCTTCAATCTCAACCACTTTCCGGGTCAGTGACGCCGACGTGTTCACGAAGTAATCCACTCCGGATTGGGGTACACGGATATGCTGAAAATTATGTATGTGTCCGCATACTGACATATCGACATCATGCTTATCCAGCAGCGGTTTCAGTCTTATCTGAAGATCCCGGCGTTCACTTTCACTTTTTGTGGTACCTGCGTAAATAGGATGGTGTCCCATGATCACTTTCCACTTTGCGGTGGAAGCGCTCAAGGTGGAATCGATCCAGGCAAGTTGTCGATCCACAGACTGTTTCCCGGCATCTTCAAAATCTTCAGGATTCTTCCGGTATTTATCGATCAACGGCGGTGTGTCGATGAAGAGCATTAACGCATCCACTTTTTCACTCACCGCCCAGGCTACAGCATAATATCGATCGGGCATTTCCCAACGGCGGCTGATGTTGGAATAATCGAGAAAGGCCTGGCTATTCCCCATGTACTCATGATTTCCAAGGACAGGATGCCAGGTTATCATCAATTCAGGATGTTTGTAGATCCATTCAAAATTTGTCTCCCACAACGGATCCTGGACTGACCGGATACCCATAAAATGATGTACATCACCCAGAGCAGCTACAAATTCCGGTTCAACAATATCTGCAACCTCACCCATCATCTCAGCCACCGGCTTTTGATCATAATAACCGTTCCGGCCGAGATCACTGGCGATCATGAAGGTGAAGTGGTCCTCCAGATCGGATAACGCAACGGCATCTTTTACAACAAGATTTTCATTTTGGGTATACGATTCAACCGATTGAAAAATATAGAACAGAGTCAGCAGTACGATAACACACATTTTCTTCATTTTCATCATTTCTCCTTGATTCAGAACAGCATTTTGATCTGTTTCCTTGTTATCCTGAAGTATAAACCACGTGGACACGAAGTCACAAAGATGGTAGATATAACAGGTCTTTGACATGTTGCACGTGCACAATACGCGCATCTTCCACGAGTTCAACCGGACATAATATCGTAACGATGTTGAACTAATCGCGCGTTACTTTTGTTTCACACCCGTCATTCAATGAGTGTGCCGGGTCATTTCAAATAAGCATCCACCCTGTCGAAGAATGTTTTTTCATAGTCCTCAAGACCGATGCCAAAGTGCTTTTCGAATGCAGTGACAAAATCAGTATCATTCCCGGACAAAGTGATCAGCATCTCTTTCACATCAGCAAGTGATGTGCCCAATCCATCCGGGTCAATGAGGTATCGGACAGCCACGCCAAACATCGGGTAATATTCTCCCACCCGGCTCGCTGGAATCGGTAAGTCACTCCACCTGTGAATTGAAATCGGATTGACATGTCCCTGTATTCTCTTCCATTCTTCAAACTCAGCCTTTGTTGTTATGGGGATAAAAAAACCACCGCTCAGGGTCTCTGCCAGACCTTCATTAAACCAGCGATCCGGCTCTCTCTCCCGATGTTCTGGATTGGGCAACACACCAAGTAAAAATTGAACAACGTGCACTGTCTCATGCTTTACTTCTTTATAAAATCTTGCCTTCAACTCAGGCGGCCAGTGATAATATATTTCCGAATCCTTTCCATGCAATAAAAAACCATAAGGAAAGGAGAGCTGAGAATGCCTTGGGATTTTTTCTGTGTAAATCGTTATTTTTGAGCTTTGATCACATATTCCAAGTTCGGCAGGATTTTTTATATCAAAAGCGTACATCACTTCTCTCAAAGCCTTTTCGGCTTTTTCAGCAAAATCAATTTTTATGTCGTCACTGCTGGCATCGCTGAACACAAGAAAGTTGGTTGTTTCATAAATCCTGTCATCATGCGGAATTTCAAGATCGACATGATTGAGGATAAAAGGGATACCGGAAACCCATTCCCCGGAGACGTTCATAATACCGCTGTCATTGGCGCAAGTCATCAAAAGCGCACCAAGAAAGAGCAGAGAGATCTTTCGAGATAATGTCGATCTCTTCATATCATTCGCAAAATTTTGATGCCGGAGGTTGTGACGTATTGTGAATGGATTTGATGAATCTCTATTCCTGGACATATGTGTCTCAATCTTCATGACCATTGAAAATATCCGTTCCTGTATATCCCGGTCATTCTCCGGACTACTGAACTTCTGGCAATGCGTCAAACTCTTTTCTCTTGCTTTCGA
>JAZBPW010000112.1:0-12388 GCA_036351795.1 Candidatus Zhuqueibacterota bacterium
GTCTCATCAGGACCAATCTGATAGAGATTTTTCTCTCCGTTCACAGGGACCCAGACATTGTCGTCAGGATCGATGGTCATCGCGAATGTATACTTTCCCTCCAGATCGCCCACCGACTGCCACGTCCCGTCCATCTTGCGGCTGGTTACACCGTACCAGGTACAAATCCATAACTGACCCTTTGAATCATGCTTCAGATCATACGCTTCCGGACGCGCATTGCCCTCATTCAATGTCACGAAGCCCATGTCTGACATGCTCCACTGCTCCCAGGTCGCGCCATAATCAGAACTCACATGCAAACGCGCGTTGTTACGGTCATCCTCTCGCTGACTGATATACACATTTCCGCATGCATCCGTCTGAACCGCTCGCGTGTACTGATCCCGCGTGAATTCCACAACCCCGGCTGTCCCGTCCGCTTTCCGATACGAGACTCCGTAGTGCGTGCAGAACCATTTCGTATTCTGATCGTCCACGGCAATATAAAACGCACGATCCTCCAGCGCATCCAGTCCCAGCGCCGCGTCCTGCGTCTCATAGACCATCCAGTCCGAACCGTCTCGCGACAGCATCGACACGTAAGCCAGCCCGGTAGCTGCGTCGTCCTGACCGCCGAACCACACATTGCCGTTGTTGTCGAAGTTGATGCAGTAGATGCTGTTCACCGGCAGCTCGCTGTTATCCGATGTGTACAGTTGAAAATCCTGTGCCATAAGAGCACTCGCTCCGCACAGCACTGCGAGCAGGAGAAAAATGGTAATTTTTCTCATGATTCACCTCCATTGTTTTGGATTAATAAATTTCATTCCAAATCGGGTGAACATAATTTCATTGATCACGCGATTCGGATAGCATATTAGCCTTTATTCGACACGCTGATGTATGAATCCCTGCTAATTCAGCGAGAATCCCAGTCCAAACCGGTGCACATTGTCCAGCACGTCATGTGTTGAAAACGAATAGTCGATCCGGGCGTTGATATTGACGACATTCAGATTCAAGCCGCCACCGAACGCGAAATCCGAAATATCATAGCCATATTTATAGGCACCCCGGATAACGGCGATGTTCATTACCTCATATTCGGCGGCTAATATCAAGCGCTCATCATTATCCGGGGGGACATCGACATCTGCATGGACAACGAGTCTGTTGTTCTCCATGGTGACCGGTTCAAAGGCAATCCCCATCTGGAACGTCTGCGGCAGTCTGAACTCCGGGGTCAGTCGTTCGACCCTTGGATTGCTATCCACATTCAACGACAACTCAGCCTCGATTCTCTGATCAATGTCATCGCCCTCGAATTTCATTTTACCGGCGAAGTTACGTATCGCCATCCCAAGCCGCATATTCAGGAAATCCGTCTGATACAGGGAGCCAACATCGAACGCCAGCTGAGAAGCATCTTCATTCCAGATATATTCTCTCACGTATTTCGCCGTTATTCCAAATGTAAACCGGTCTGTCAGTGAACGCGCGTAAGACAAACCGAAGCAGATATCCCCGGCATCATAGAATTCACCCGTTCCCTCACTCTGGGCAACGGTCGTGATCTCCATTTCATCCATGTAAAAGGAAGTCACTGAAAATCCGAACGTTCCCAGACCACCCATGTTTTTCACAACCGCGCCGTACATCAGCCTGGTATCCAGAAACCAGTCGGTTTGAGAAAGATAGATATCGATATTTTGCGCATGGACGGCGCCGGCTGGATTCCAGTAGAGGGCGGCAGCGCCTGCTGCAGACGCGGTGACAGCACCACCGAGCGCTGTTCCACGCGGTTCCACGCCGATCTGCAGGAAATTCACTCCGGATTGTCCCAAATTCCCCTGGGCAATCAGAGGAGAAGTCATTGCCACCATGATCGCCATGACAAGAATTTTTGTGTATATTTTCATCTTAACACCTCACCGTTTTTTTATCGTATCACCGCGAAACGACCGATTTTTTCACCCACATCCGAGTCCACATGGAAGAAGTAGATCCCCGATACCACCGGCCGGTTTTCTGATGTCAATAGATTCCATTCCTCTCTGCCCGTAGGATTGCTGTGCGTGAGCGTATTCACCAGATCGCCGTCCACCGTAAATATCTTTATTGTGCATGGTGTCGGCAGATTCGTGAACGCAAGGTTCTTGATCGGCTCACCAAATGGCGAGTTACCGATCCGTGCTTCCTCCCAGGGTGCGGAGACGATATAGGGATTGGGAACGACTTTTATCTTTTCCATGTCATTTTCCGTTTTCGCCGGTTCTGACGTCGGTATAACGGAAACAGCATTGGACAGATTATCGAGATTATCGATGGCTGCCAGCCGGATGGATTCCTCTATCTTTCCAGTGACACCACGTCGATACGCGGATAGGTTGTAAAAATAGGTGTATCCGTTAAACACATCATCATCCACATATTCATAGGCATTCTGCCGTACTTCGGTGTCGTCCTTATAACTCATGGCAATAGAATCGACGAGCGTCCAGCTGGACAGCGTCTGGTCTGTTGTACGGTACAGGTAGTATCCTTCAAGATCGTTCATATTATTGATGGGATTCATGTACTCCACGTCCAGCTGATTGCTCCAGTTCAGCGTCACTTGCCTGTCACCTGCCGAGGCTGCCAGTGTTGGTGCCGGAACAGTGGCGATCTGAAATCCATCATCATAGTACTCCCACACGGTATCACATATTTCAAGCATTTGTTCTCTGTTGTCCGCGACAATCACGCCAACCCATATTTCAGCAAATTCACCCGGTTGAACATCGAACGGACCATTGCATATATAGGCGACCATGGCACCGCCGACCAGATTGTTATCCTCATCCATGATGCGCGTGGTTGCCGGATCGCTGTAATGCGTGCCGTCGATTGGATCATCTCCGAGATGGAAATAATCTTCCACAGTCCAGTTCGCCTCAGGATGACTCTGAAGGTAGTTGTGAAAATATGTAGTATCACTGCGCATAAGATAATAGCTAACGGAATCCCAGCGAGCACTGTTCACTGCGACCTCATCCAGCGTCACATCAATCCAGTGCCAATCGGTGATCCCGTCACCATTCGGTGTCTGCAAAAACGTGATGCCGGCGAGGAAGGGATTGGGCTCAGCCCAGTCATCACTGTAGTCATCCGAGTCATAAAAAAAGACAAGTTCCCTGTCCTTATCGAAATCGATACAGTCGTCGGCCCATTCCCGGGCAGCATTCGATATGCCGCCGATATCGAGATCTGAGTAAAAATTGAAATACATATCCTCGTAGGTATTGTCGCTCAAATTCTCGATCTCAAATTTCAGAATGATGAACTGATCCGCGCCGTCGACGCCCCAGGTGTATATCGACTGGTGCACGCGCAGATCCAGAAGCTTGTCGAGTTCACCGTTGTTGTAGTAGCGCCAGCTGGTTGAATCGCTGTACACACAATAGCTGTCCTGCTGGGAAAGTATGACAGGATTCCCGTCTTCATCCTGAACAGGCCATCCCCAATCCGGCCAGGTATTTGGATTATCACTCATCGCGATATTGGCATCGCCGGCATTATAACCGCCAACCGCGTCGAACTCCTCGAATCTGCCGTCTGCCGCGCTGATCACATTCACCGGTACACCGAGCATGATACACTACCGGTACATGCAGATATGCCCTGAGTTTATTGGATACTCTAACGTCTTTTCAAACTGTCCGCCATAAGGATAGAACTGGCCGATATTTGTGGAAAAGAAACCGACTTTCCCCACATTGTGCGTGGCGAAGGCCCGATCCTTCAGACCGGCATCCACTGGAGAGGACAGTCCCACGATGAGAATGAGCACGAACACCGTGAGGTAAAAGTTCTTTATGATCATCTTTGTCATTGTCATTCACCTCTTTGATTTAATATTGAAAACGAATTCCCAGATAGATGAGTCTTGGTGGTCCCCAGTTCTCCGGATCGGCAGCCCATTCATATGTCCTGCCTTCGATGTAATCGGGCTTTCCCGTGAAGGAATCCACGCTCACCACATTTTTACGGTCCATGAGATTGTAAACCTCCAAATAGGGAGCGATGCTCACATTTCCAAAATCGATCTCACGATCGATCTTCATATCAACGGTCCAGGTACCCGGAAGACGCCTGTTGTTGATCTCATAGGTCTCTGTCGTACCACGAATGCCTGCAGTCCAGGGCAAACCGCTTCCATATTGAAATATGAAAGAGGCTCTGAATTTCTCAAAAAGATGCAATCCCGACAATACCGGACCCTCGTTATCATTGTATTGTAATGTGAGATAGGCATTCACGTTGTGCCGCTGGTCGAAATTCAGCGGGAAGAATTTCAAAGACTGTCTGTTTGCCTCATCATCGCCGACGCGCTCCAGTGGGCGCGAGCTGCTTCCTTCCGCGACAGCATAAGTGTAATTGATCTCACCATAGATATTGCGTCCGCGCATTTTGCGCAGCTGTATCTCGAGGCCGTTATTGAACGCGAAGTCCTCGTTGATATGCAGCACGTAGGTCTCCTCAGCGGGATAGAATGTACGCGTACCCACGAGATTCGTGTATTTCTTGCTGTAAACCGAAACATTCAGCAGATAATCTTCGAGCAGTTGATTGCTGAGTCCGAACTCGTATTGAATGGATCTTTCAGGCTTCAAATCAGGATTGCCGAAGCGTCCGTTCCCTGACACATAATTCATGATCACATTTTCTCGATAGTCCTCATCAGCGATCGATTTATAGATGAACTGATATTCCGGTCGCTGGAAATAGTGTCCATAGCCGAAGTGGAAAACCGTTTTGTCAGTTACCGGATAGGATATGCCAAAACGCGGACTCAACTGCGTGTAGACCCTGGCGCTTTTCAATCCCTCTTCATTATTATAGAAGGCATCCAGAGGAGTCGCCCAATAATCGGCATTCGGATCGGTCATATCGAATCGAAGTCCCGCGCTGAGAATGATACTCGAAAAATTGATCTTGTCCTGAATATAAGCAGAGGCCTCCAGAGGCTCTTTCACATAATCATCAAGCAGATGATTCGTGTAGTACGGAGAACTGATGAAGAATCGATCGATCTTGTGCTGCAACACCTCGAATCCTGCTTTCAGTTCGTTGTAGTTGTTGGCCTGCCAGAGCACATTTCCCTTGACGCCCATCGTCTGCTGGTCGTCTTTTTCATACTGCGACACAAAGCTTTTGAGATAGAATTCCTTGTTGGCATCCCGTTCGTACTCATAACTTAAATCGTTGTAGTCGTAATCACCGGATTCATATTTGTTCAGATTGTAATATAGCATCAGAGTATAGTACAGGTTGGGCGCCAGCGTATGCGTCATGCCGAGCTGAGCCATGTGCGTCTCTGCCTGGGGTTCATACCAGTATTGATCCGGAATATACTTGTAAGAGTGCGAGTAGTTCTTTCTCTTGCTATCCAGATAATTGTAAGACACGGTGAATTTGAAATTGTTGAAATGCCGGTCCGTAACCTTTGCGAAGACACCTTTTTCATTCCGGAATCCCCATGGCAGATAATTGTCACGGTCATCAAAATTGGCAGAGATGAAAAAGTTTGTCCTGCCGGATAGAAGCGGTCCGCCCAGGTTGGCGCGAATTACATTCCGGTTATTGTCAACGCTTGCATCTTCCAGACCAGCAGCCGACGACTTCATATTCATGCTCGCCCGGTACTTGCTGCCACCCTCTTTCGTTGTGATGTTGATGATACCACTGTTGGAATTGCCATATTCCGCGCTGTACGTCCCACTGATCACCTGCATCTCCGAGATCGCATCACGGCTGATCACATCCGCCGGCCTGTACGAAAAACTCGCCGTCAGCGGGCTGGACATTGCCACACCGTCGATGAGATAGGTCACCTCTCCCGACCGGCCGCCACGAAAATGCAGACCATTCTGACTGACGACTCCGGTTTGCGTCCGCAACACATCATTCACAGTTGTCGTAGGAAGCTTGTCGATATCCTCGGCTGAGACGCTGCGCATGGTCGCGGTCATATCCTTCTCTACCACAGGACGCGTGGCGACAACGGTCACCTCCGACATATCGAGCACGGTAGATGTCAGTGGAAAATCGGCGTATGTAATCCGGTTCACTCGAACGCCCACATTTTCCTGCTTGATCTTTTTATAACCAATGGCATCCGCACGTATGGTGTACGAACCGGGCGGCACTTGCAGGATTGTATATTTGCCATTGGCATCTGTTGCCGCCCCCATCATGGTGCCCTCGATGACCACATTGACACCAATCAACGGGTCTCCGGAGCTCGCCTCGAAAACCTGACCGGATATTTTACCGTAATTCGACGCCAGGACAGCTTGGCAAAATATCAGAGTGACTGCAGCGGTCAAGAAAATCAATTTTCTTAACATACTCTCTCCTCCAAATACGTTCATTTTCAATTCCTGTGATTTCTAAAACGGCCCCCAGTTCATCAATACCGGGGGGGTTAACAAGATCAATCCCAAAAGAAACAGAATCATCTCGATGGGCAACAACCAGCGAGCCCAGGTCTGCCATGGAATCCTGGCCATACCAAGCACGCCCATGGTAACGCCTGAAGTCGGTATGATCATATTCGTGAAACCGTCTCCCATCTGAAAAGCGAGCACGGCGGTCTGACGGGTTACGCCGACAAGATCCGCCAAAGGAGCCATGATCGGCATCGTGAGCGCGGCCTGTCCGCTGCCCGACGGAACGAAAAAATTTATAAATGTCTGCATGATAAACATGGACTGCGCCGCGATCACCGGGTGGAATTTTGATATCATACCGGAAAGCACATACATCATCGTATCGATTATCTGGCCATCGCTCGCAATCACCAGTATCGCCCGCGCGAAACCGACCACGAGCGCCGCTCCCACAAGATCTTTCGCGCCCTCGACAAAACTGTCGGCAATTTCGTTGATCGATAATCGTGCGACCACACCTCCAACGATACCCAACGCCAGAAAAATCGCCGCGATCTCCGCGATGAACCACTGGAACAGGGTCACGCCGATGACCATGATCAGAATGATTATGCCGAATAACAGCATAACGACCAAGTGTATCCTGGTCATCGAATCACCATCACTCATGGTGTTCGCGGATAGATCCTGGCGTTCACTATCCAGCGTGTACACGGGACTGACCTCCGGATTCTTTCTCACCCTCGCCGCGTACCGCATCACAAGCAGGATCCCCGCGCTGGTTACAATCAGCCAGACCACCAGCCGATACGGTATGCCTGAAAAAAGCGGCAATTCCGCCATGCCATGCGCAATCCCGACGGTGAACGGATTCAGCATCGCACCGGCGAAACCAAGTCCGGCTCCCATAAACGGAATGCACAAACCCACGATGCTGTCGTATCCCAGTGTGAGCGCAAGCGGTATGAAGAACAGAACAAAAGGGATCACCTCTTCGCTCATGCCAAAGACGGCGCCGAATATGGAAAACAGTGTCATTCCGACTGGAATCACGATCTTTTCTTTGCCCCGGAGAAGTTCGGCTATACGGCGGATAGTCGCGTGAATGGCGCCCGTTTTCTGAACGATCGCAAACACACCGCCGATGATGAGAATGAAACCGATGATATTGGCAGTCTGGATAATGCCTCTGACCGGCGCTTTGAGCACAGCAAAGATACCCTGCGGTTGATTTTCGATGTACTCGAATGTATTTTCCAGCACGATTTCGCGGCCGCCATCGATTTGTGATCTCTGATATGTGCCGCCGGGCACGATCCACGTCAACGCAGCCACGATCACCATGATGAAAAAGATGAGCGCCAGTGTGTGCGGCAATGTGATTTTTGACAGCTGCATGCTACCTTTCCAAATGACTATTGAATGACCCGGCCGCGTTTCATGTCGAATCGCTGACCGTCTCGCAGTACCGACACCCTCAGCTGTTCTATTGAGAGCAGAGTGGTGGATTCTGTCGAAAATGATCGCGCTTCTCTTGGATCATAAACGATCACGGAACCTGAGCCATATACATCGAATGTGTTATCCGGGTGATAAAAAATTGCCGTGGATTCATCTATGCCGATGCCGGGGATACTCTTCTCGATGACAACGCTTAAAAGCCGGTTATTACGGCGCCGGGCCACAAAGTGCTGATCAATGATGCAGTTATCCAGAAAACCCAAACCGCGTTCTGTAACAATATTTTCTTTGTGAAGTACTGTGAAATCGCCATCTCCGGTAATCATGTGTTCGGACTGAACCGCGGCACCCGCGCTCGTTCCGCCAATGATACCGCCTTTATCAAAATAGAGTGCTCTGATCATAGCCTCACATTCCGTCCCTTCGATTCTGCCCATGAGGCGGGATTGAACACCGCCAGTGAAAAAGATCCCTTTCGCACGGCGAATGAGCGCTACAGCGCTATCCATATTGGTACTGTCCTGTCCGACGATATGCATCCAGTCCGTATCTGTCGCACCTGCATCCTTTAACATCTTCACTGCAGACGGACCGGATTTAGCAGGTACACTGCTCGCGGAAGTGATGACAAGAATGAACCCATCTCCACACATTTCGACGAACTTTTTCACGGCCGCATCGGGTTTCTCCCGACCGCCCACGATCAACAAATGCCCTCTGTTCGCTTGTCGGGGACCATCGATACAAGCGGATAGTGTCAGGATCACCAGAAAGCATACACAAAAGATTTTCTTCACCATCATCACTCCAGCGTTAACAGTCTCATTACCAGTTCAGCCGATTTAACCAGTTGAGACTTTTCGATATGTTCATCTTTCGAATGGGGATTCTGCACACCGATGCCCAGATTCACAGTATCGATGCCCTTCGCATTCAGTACGTTGGCATCACTGCCGCCGTAATATTTCAATGGATCCGGCTCGATATTCATCAGCCGCATCTCCTCTTCGAGATGCTTGATCACAGCCTTACTTCTATCCAGCAGGAATCCTTCAAATCCCGTCGTATAGGAAAGTTCTATTTCTCCGCCCATCTCCTTTGATATAACGCGCGCGTTATCCTCCATATTCCTCTTCAACTCGATAATCTTATCCCGGCTGAAAGAGCGGATCTCGCCGGTAAGTTGGACATGCTCGGGAACGACATTGATGGCCGTCCCGCCCTGAATGGTCCCCACATTGGCCACGGTATCTTCGTCGAGCCGGCCCACCGGAATTCGCCGTGTGAAATCCACAGCCATGGAAATGGCGTTGATCCCTTTTTCCGGAGAGACGCCGGAATGCGCCGACCTGCCGCGCAGATTCACCTTAAAATCAATGGCCGTCGGCGTCGTCCTCACGTAACAACCTACTTTTCTGGAGCAGTCCAGGATATAACCCTGCCTTGCTTTGATACCTGATAAATCGAGTTCAGTCGATCCCAGCATTCCCAACTCCTCAGCGACGGAGAATACAATATCGACATTGCAGTGTTTCACCCCATTGGACCGAAGCGCATCCAATGCGTAAAGTATGACGGCGATGCCCGCGCGGTCGTCTGCGCCCAGGATTGTACTTCCGCCCGATCTTATCACACCATTCTCGACTACGGGTTCAAGTGCGGATGTCGAAGCCACAGTATCCATGTGCGCCATCAGCAGATAATGTGTATCTGACTGCACGTTTGAGTCCAGCCGCGCGATGATGTTCCCGCATTCGCCGCCAATTTTCAATGCGGCATCATCTTCACGAAATTCGATATTCAGCTCGACCAATCTGCCTGACAAATAGTCCCTCATTTTTCGCTCTCTCAGAGAAACGGCGTCGATGCGGACAAGCGACAGAAATGTGTCTATCAGTTTATTTTCGTCGATCATCATTTTAATTTATGTAATATGTGTCGTCTTTAATTGTCTCTTCGATAATTTTCAGAGCGTTCAAGGTACGTTCCTTGTCTTTAAAGTTCAGTTCAGTGACAATGGCGTTGATGAGCACTGCCACAGCCCCCCAGGAGTTCGTGAAAGTGATATTATCCGTTTTGATCTGCACGGCATGCGTTGCGAATTCCATGATCGGCGCCAACCGCTTGTCCGTGATTGCGATACATGGTACATCGCGATCCCTGGCATAAGCGACCGCCTCTATCGTTTCCCGGGAATAGGGCGAAAAACTGAAAGCGATTAAAAGATCATCCGGATTGAAGAAAGCGATCTGCTCCTTAAAGCGAAATGATTCTGTCGACAGAGAATGAGCATCATAAGAATACAAGCGTAGAAGAAAAGTCATTAGCTGGGAGAAATGATGCGAGATCTCCAGCCCCAGGCAATAGATGCGTCTGGCTTCGATAATATGTTCGATGAAATGAGAAAAATCCTGAGAACCGATTGATTTGACAGTATCATTGATGTTGTTGATCACACTGCGTGCCGTCAGTTTCAGGACATCAGGGGTTTGACTGCGCTCGGTGATGGCATGCTGAAAATGTTCGGTCGGAGAAATGCTGTTCTTGAGAGATAAAGAGAGTTCATTCTTCATCTCCTTGTAGCCGTTGTATCCGAGTGTCTGCGCGAACCGCACAACAGTCGCTTCACTGACACCGGCGCCTGTAGACACATCTTTTACTGACAACAACGCAGCGACATTCATGTTCTCCAGGATATAATCAGCTACTTTTCTCAGGTTGGGAGAAAGCGTGGGAAGAAAGTGAAAAATCAGTTTTTCAATCTTTTTTCGTTGGCTCATTGTAATTTAAATTTCAAATACTTTGTTTTTGAAATTTTTCTTTCATTAAATATAAGATAAAATAGTCGGCTTGTCAAGATATTTTTTCAGATTTTTATCTGACGTCACTTTCCAGTCATTTTCACTCTTCAAAGGATAGCATTCTGTTCAGCATCTCACTTGTTTTTCTTGTGTGGCGAATGCTCATATTGTTTCGACACAGTGCGGTAGGCATCACGAAATGACATCCCGTTTTTCACCAGTGCATACATCCTCTCCGTTGCGTAAAGATCGTCGGACATGGCCAGTTGACATTTCTCCGCGTCCACCTCAACTTTATTGAACAGCATGATGGCGATTTCCAGGCAATCCTTTGTAATGACGAAAGCGTTGATCAAAGGCGACTTCGTAAGCTGAACATCCCTGTGGTATCCGATGATCAGATTGCTCGTAATAGACCTGAGCTGATATTCACACGATAACACAACATGGTATTTTGCCCGAAGCAGCTCCAGAACATCCGGATTGAACTTTTGCGGCATGATCGAACTGCCCGTGCAAAAGTCCTCCGGCAGCTCGAAATATCCGAACTCCGGCATGCTGAACAGGATGAGGTCAGATGCCAGTTTGTTGAGATCGAACATGATCTGGCTCAGCACATGGACAATTGTCGCCTCGAATTTTCCCCGGCTCTGCTGACAGTAGATGGGGCTCTGCTGCACCCTACTGAAATTCAACAGGTCGGCGACATACGCCCTGTCGATCTCAAGCGGGATACCGTAGCCGGCGCCCGATCCTGAGGGAGACTGATCGATGACGTCCTCTATCGCTGCAATGAGCTTCAGATTATCCTTCATGGAATCCATGAACGCCGTCCCCCACATAGCGATCGACGAAGGCATGGCTTTTCTCATATGCGTATATCCGGGCAACGATATCTCGCCGAAACGGCCGATAAAGTGATCTACCGCATCGATATAACGTCCTGCGAGCGCTTTGCATGTATCGAGTTCGCTTTTCTCATACAAGCGCAATGCCGTCAGCACCTGATCATTTCTAGACCTCGCCGTATGTATTTTCTTTCCCGTATCGCCGAGCTCTCGTGTCAAATGGTTTTCGATCGCAGTGTGGCAGTCCTCATCCTCCGGTCTTATCCGGAAGGCCTTCTTTGCGTCGAGCCCTATGATATTTTCCAATTCCTGTATCAGGCTTTGCAGTTCATTTTGGGATAACACGCCGATTTTTCCTAGCATCTTCGCATGTACAATAGAAGCCGCACAATCGAATTTAACCAGATGCTGATCCAGAATGTAGTCATCCCCGACTGTGAACGCTTCGATGCGCTCGTTCAGTACATAATTTTTCTGCCAAAGTGTCATTGAATCCTCCATTTTGTTTATCCATCCGGTCAATACACTTTCTTGCGCCATGCATTTCACTCATGACACGCTTCATCATGACTGGAATGGGTCAATAGAACGCACGTTTCCATATAAATGCCAATGTTTTACAAAATATTATTATTTATGTATTAAAGAGTTGCCCGGGAATCACCTCATGCACATGATGATGAGGGAATTCCCTATGGCCTGTAGCGCCTGGGACAATCTACAGCAGATAGTGACACGAGGTGTCGCATTGACAGAGCACATTCATCATCTGAAACTGATGAAAGAGCCTGTATGCCGATTGATGAATTCATTCTTTTGCCATCGATAACAGTGGTTCCATTTGATCAAAATACATAAATAAATA
>JAZBPW010000113.1:0-3051 GCA_036351795.1 Candidatus Zhuqueibacterota bacterium
CCGCCTCGATTATTGTGTATTTGTCCAGAACCACCTTTTCTTCATCGTACACAAATGTATTCAAAAAGCCGTAATACCGGTTCGGCGACCAGAATCCATTGAGCTGGTTCAGCTCATACGCCGCCACCTCCTGCCTCTGCTCAAATGCCGACAGGGAATAGACATCGAGAAGCACCGAACCGTTCGGTTTCAAAATTTTGTGGAATTTCTTCAGGATCCCTCTCCTTTGTGCCGGGCTGAGGGCGCAAAAATCACACATGATCATGAGTACAAGGTCGAATCGATCTTCGGTGTCAAACTCCAGGTAGTTCTGATTCACGTAGCTGATATTCAACTGCTCCCGGACTGCGACCTCTTTTGCATATTCAATGGATCTCGACGAGAAATCAATGCCGGTTACCGTCGCCCCCCGTTTCGCCAAAGACGCCGCATACAAGCCGGGACCACAGCCGAAATCAGCGATCCTGAAGCCCCGGCCGATATTGAACTCGGATGCGATCCATTTCACAGACCGCTCGATGAATTTTGCGTTTCGCGAAGAAACGTCGATGGCCTCGTTGAGGTGGAACGAGAGCATCTGTTTGGATGTATGTTCATCGGTCCATAGCTCCTTTGCCGTGTAAAACTGGAACGGCTCGGGTCGATGATTGATTCTTTCCAACTCCTCAAACATTCGCTTTCCCGTCTCTGTAGTAACGCCACTCATGTACCAATCCATGGCGCTCATACAGCTTTTGCAGCTCCGTATAAGCGTTGTAGGCTCTGCCAAGCACTCTTCTCAGTACGCCCTCATCAGGAAAGACGTTTTCATCCGTGAGTTCCAGCCTGTTGATGGTTTCCATCCTTTACCTCCCTTCAATCAGGTTTACTTGCGACAACATTTCAAGCGTCGGGGCCGGATCAATGCGAAACAGACCTAATGATTATCTGCCAAGCTTATGCAACAACCGCTTTTACCCGGCATATTAAATGTAGTGCAAACCAGGGTCAGACAATTTTCCTGCCTTCGAGCTGAAACGTTGAATAGAACCAGTCCGTCAATCGTGGACTTATGTTATTCAAAGCGCCTAATGGAAAGAACAGTTTAGGTACAACAATAATCGGTTTCTTTTTTTTAATGCCTTTCACAATCGCATTCGCAGCTTTCTCCACTGATATTTTGGGAGAAATCCACGGAACTTGGAGATCCTGAATCATCGGTGTGTCTACCCGGCCGGGATACACCGTTGAAACCGCGATCCCATTGGACATCACTTCCTGACGGAGAACTTCCGCGAATCCATCAAGTGCATATTTAGCTGTCACATAGGGCGCGTCACCAACAATTCCTTTTTTCGCATCCAGCGAGTTTATAAAAACAAAATACCCGGAATTTTGCATTATCATGTGAGGCAGCGCTGCTTTGACGGCATAGTAGGAACCATAGAAATTGACATCAAAAGATTTTTCAAAATCGCTCTTATCTGAATCGACAATCGGACTCTGAATATATTGACCTGCGTTCGAAATAAAGATATCAATTCTGTGCCACGTGCTCAAGGTTGTATTCACCAGATTCATTACATCTGCTTCATCAGCGACATCGGTTTGAATCGATATTGCCTGACCACCGGCATTTACTATGTGCGTTTCCAGTTCAGCAAGTTTATCGGAGCGTCGCGCCGCCAGAACAACGTTTGCCTGGTGTTTTGCCAGTCGAAGGGCGAGTTCACGTCCGATTCCACTGGAAGCGCCAGTGACTATTATCACTTTATTTTTGAAGAAGTCATCTGCTTTCAATGGTCCCCTCTTTTCATTTTCCTGATCGAAAATGAATCAGTATGTAAAAGCATTCGTGTGTTATTTTAATTAGAGGATTTTCCGGTCAAGAACTCCTGACTCAGCATCAGTTGTATTCCCTCTTGCCGATATTCTGCCAATAGTTCTTCCCATCTATCCTCATCTTTCAGCACAACCGCGTCTGTGATAATATTTACCCTGTATCCCCGGTTCAATGCGCCTTTAGCTGTGACATGCACACAGCCATCCGCATCCAGACCGACAAGATACAGCTCATTCACATGGTTCCCGATCAAAAATTTCTCAAGCTCAGGATTGGAAAAAGAATCGCTTCGTGGCTTTGGAAATATAGCGTCGGACAGGATGGAGATCCGCTTGTCAATCGCAGTGCCCGGATTTCCTCTGATAGCCACCCCGCCGGCGAACAGATGCGATAACATCTTTCCCATCAATCCATCCAGCTCCTGTCTTATATAGACGATCATCATACTTTTAGCGGAAGCCGCCTCTGTGATCGCGTTCACTGTCCGGATCAATCTGTCGGAATCCTTGTAAGGAAATGGCGCCTTCGCCGTCGTTCCGGTAAAGTCTTCCTGAATATCAATGACAAGTAGGGCCTGCTTTGGATTTTCGTATTGATCAATTATCCGGCCTTTTGTTGGATGTGCCAGATAGATGACCTGACCGATTAAGAGACCAATGATACAAACGATGACTATTACTGTTACTAACAAGACTTTCTTTATCTTACTCATCTGCATCCTCCTGACACATTGTGTGTATCCATTTTAACCACAAAGCTCGTAAAGGGAGCACAAAGTACAGAACGGTTATCCTGTCCAAAATTATAAATCTCTCTGCGCCCTCCGCGTTCTCGGCGGTTAAAAAAAACGCAGCTCATGAATGCGCCGCATTCCAGGTTGTCTTTGTGTCCTTCGTGCGCTTCTTTTTTTATTTTGAAATCACGTGGAATACTATCAGCAAAACTTTTGATACCTACCTTCGCCCTTTATTTATTTCTACTTTTTTCTTGATAAAAAAGTAGCAAAAAATCACGGCTGATGAAAATTGGCTGACAGACGCCGGCGGATTCGCTGAAGGAATTAAACTCGGGGCTGTGGACAAACTTGTGCAACCGTCAGAACCAGTAATAACAGCCCCTCAGACAGAAATTCCTTCTGATCGCTCATCCGCGCGTCTGTCTTAACGCCAATTTCCAAAGGCCGAAAAAACAGCTCTGCGGTTTCAATAAAATGCAATCCACAAATAATA
>JAZBPW010000114.1:0-64803 GCA_036351795.1 Candidatus Zhuqueibacterota bacterium
CGTGCCATGGTGAGTTGGGGCAGATTCAGAACATCGCCATTCGGCAGCACGGCAATCAGTCCAAAGGCCGCACCATCCTGATTGGCTGTGCTGTCCAGAAAGCCCGAAGCCAGCACAAAAGCGCTGCTGTCCGCCAGTCCTGACAATGGCGCCGCAAATGTCGCAACAGTCACCGTGCCGGTCGCATCCTTGACATCGAGGGTGTAATCAGCAGCGGGCACTGATATATAATCTGTGATCGCCGGATAGGGTGCATCGTCAACCAGTTTCTTCACACCGCGAGCCACCACATCGACCGTGGGCGCATCAGTGGCGCCGTGCATCACGGCGAATTCCACATTGCCAGGCGTCATCGACTCTTCCTGAGCCATGGTCTTCACATAGAGATCGAAACCAGTGCTGGCGCCGTCGGGATTGGCGGCAAAATCATCCGGATTGAGCACACCGTTGGCAACAGCGATATATTTTTCATTTTCAGTCAGCGTCAGCTTAAACGTTGCTATAACATCGGCGACAGAGCTGCTGGTCCCCGGTGCGACTCCAACCTCAATCTCCTGACCGGCAGGAGCATCGATGAATCCGGTCGCATCACGGAAGGCAAAATCATTGAGTAATATTCCATCGTTTAAATAAATATCAACCACAGCGGCAGCCGGATCTGCTGCGTTATGGATCACCTGCAGTCTTGCAGTCTGTGCGTCAACTGCAAGGGGGGCAATAAGTATTGCCATAAGGACGAGTAACACATTTCTTGACTTTAACATGACAACCTCCAATTGGAAAATTCGAAGCATTCGCTTTATGAGCGATTCGATCGAAATATACAATTAATGGATTTAAAAGTCAAGCTCTTTTTTATTTAATTTCGCTTAAAACGCTTATTTATTAGGACAATGGCACCCAAAATGGCGTCGAAAAAGACTGATAATAGTCGACTTATCATCAATTAGACGATTTGATCGTTTTTTTTGAAATTTTATTGAAAAATAACTCTTTCCAGTTTCGCAGAAAAAATATTGCATATTTGGAAATAGTTGTTATATTTGACCAGGGAGGATGATAAGAACGTGGCGATATCATTGTCATTGACGCTGATAACCGGATCTATATCAATGATAAACTGAAACGCCCAATTCATTGAATTCTACGATTATGAAATCAACAGGCACACCCTGGAATAAACCCGTTGCAGCCATTATTCTCCTGCTGACAATCGTTCTCAATCCCCATCCTGCTGCGCCCCGGACAAATGTGCCGGTGAAATATAAATTGCTTGAAACGGGCCAGTTCGCTGCGCAGATATCCAATGACGGCAGGCTCGGATTCACCAGGAATGGTTACGCCGGCATCCTGTATCCCGGGGATACGCCTTCTCCACTGGTCTTCGACCATGGTCTGTGGATATTCGCCATGCGGAACGATACACTCACAGGGGTCGCTCCGTATTACTATCTTCCCAACTATTCTCCGGGGCCGATTATCCATGGGGAAGCGGCAGCTGTCACTGCTCCGGAAGACACGGCGCTATTCAGGACTTATCAACTGACGCGTTTCTCCGGACCCGGAGATCTTGATTACGACACATGGCCGTCTCATCTGGGAGCACCTGTAAATCCGGACGGTACGCCACGACTGCACGGCGATGCGATGCTTTGGACAGTTTATAACGACGCCGACCCCAATTTGCATGGCTTTTTAGAGGACAGTTCAGACATCAAAACAAACACGCAACTGGAGATCCGGGAAACCGTATGGGGATATGATTCAAACGATATTTCAGAGGATTTTCTCTTTTTCAAGTGGCAAATCTACAACAAAAGCGAAAGCAGGCTGGACAGTGTGATGATATGCCTTTGGAACGATATCGACCTATGGAATGCATCTTACAATCATGTGGCATACGATATCGATAAAGACTTTGGGTATGTCTATTACGATGGATCCGCATCGCCACCGGGTGACAGTTTCGCACTATCCGGAGCATACGTCATGATGCAGGGACCGGTTGTGCCATCCTCCGGAGCGACTGCCATGGCTTTTGGTTCTGAAATGCGCGACATGAAGAATCTGTCCGCGAATGCATTCTGGGGCATCATTGATGACGCATATCCACCTGAAGGATTCGGTGGTTCACCGAAAAAACTGCAAGATGCCTATCGTTTCATGACAGGCAGGAGACACGATGGTTCACCCATTGTCAATCCCGTGACCGGCGATACAACCGCGCTAACGTTTACGGGTGATCCATTGAGCGGAGAGGGATGGTTGATGCAGGGCTCGGGTGGAGGTGCCGGATACATCATCGGGTCAGGTCCAATCACCATGGCGCCAGGCGATTCACAGGAGGTCATCTTCGCCCTCGCCGGCGCAACCGGCGCGACAAGAGATACAAGTATACTTCGCTTGTTCGATAAAATTGATTCGTTGAAAACGAGATATCCGGAACTGCTGAGTCGCAGAACACCTTTCATACAGCTGCCTGAGCACATTCTGCTTTCACAGAACTACCCGAATCCTTTCAATGGAAAAACCATAATTCGGTACGAACTTCCACAAGCCGCCCGTGTAAAGCTGACAATCTTCAATATCCTCGGTCAGGAGGTGAATACACTGGTAGACCATGATCAGCCCACAGACTTTTATGCCATTGTTTTCAACGCGAATGATCTGGCAAGCGGCGTCTATTTCTATCGCCTCACAGTGGACACCGGTGATGTAAAGACGATTGATATAAATAAAATGCTGCTCTTGCGATAACCGCCTGAGGTTGAGCTTTCTTGCACCATCACTCCGGTAAAAAAGTCTTGTAATTTTGCTGCATTCTGCTTACCTTTATCCTTTTGAATTCTACACCCGGAAACGATCAATACCGAATCCAAGGAGATACCGGACTATGTCAAGAACCCGTCTTCCTGTTTCTGTTTCATTCGTATTCCTCGTATCAATAGTAATCCCGGTCATGCTCTTTTCCAAAAGCGAAGATAGCACAAAATGGTCGCAGCGATGTATCCCGTTTCCTAAAGAGATGGAAGTCTCCGGATCCATCGAGCGGACTCTTTCAGACATCACGCTCAATATTCCCGATATCCGTGATCCACGCATGGACACTGCTGTCGACATTCTATCGCTCCATGCCTGGGGTGAATCCGGTTTCACAGTGCACCTTTTATTGAGCAGCAATGCCTCCTCGCTCCCCCCGGAACTCGTCTCCCGGCTCAAGAGTCTGCCCAACCGGGATCAGGCGTACACGATTCAACCGGTCAGTGAAAATGGCCAGTTCACAGGGCTGATCCTTGCGGGCAACACGCCGCTGGGCCTGCTCTACGCGGCAAGAACACTCAATCAACTGCTGTCACCAGAGACATCTTCACACATGCGCCATATTCCAGAGGTCGCCATCATAGACTGGCCCGATCTCGAAGAGCGAGGTGAATGGGGATGGAACCTTCATCACGACAGATACAGCATCGCCGAAATGAAGATGAACGAGATCGAGGTGCATTCACAGCTTGGATTCAACAGCGACGGTTCTCCCGCAGCTTCGATCGACACGGATTTTCTCGCTTCATCGTATCGTATCGGCATTCGCGTGGTCCCGATCATCAAACATCTGGAGCAGCTCGCAAAAACGGGTCTGTTCAAATATCATCCCGATGTCGCCGCAGTTTATGAGCCCGGCAAGGAGCTCCCATCGGATTATCAGCCCGCGCTCTGTTTTTCGAAGGACAAAACAGTAGAGTTGATCACGGGATGGATGCGTCAGCTTCTGGCGTACGACGATGTGAAAGACATCAATGCCTGGCTGGCAGAAACGCCCGCACCCTGCTTCTGCGATCAATGCGCGGGTCAAAACTCTTTCCAAATGCAGACCGAGGCGCTGGTAAAAGCCTTCGAAGCAGTGAAAAGCGATGTTCCGGACTCACATCTGCGCATCCTTCTGAGTCAGGCGAGCTACAACGACAACGAGAGTGTGCTGAAGTCCATTGGTCCGGAGACACGCATCACCTATTATCACGGTCAGAAGACGTACGACAGCTCAACGCGCCCCATGATCGATTCTCTGCTGACCCGCTTTGCCGCCGACGGTGGCTGGCTGGGCGCCTATCCACAGTTGACCAATTCCTGGCGCACGATTTACCCCTTCACCGGCGGTCACTTCATCAAGGCGCGCATGCGAGAATTTGTGAGCAAGGGCATGAAGAGCTTCAGCGGCTATGCCACGCCATCGAACAGCTATTACGATTTCAACATTGCTGCAGCCGCGGAATGGGCCTGGAACAGCACTGGCCGGACTGTCACTGAATTTGCCAGGGCTTACGCGCTGCGCGTCGGCATGAAGGATCCGGATCTGTTCGCCGAATGGGCGGATATCATCGGACGCGTCGGCTGGAAGATCGCGGGCAGCCGTATCGCCGAGACCATGATCTTCGCCGCCAGCGACCAGCAGTTTGTGGACGGATTTATCGTAGACGGCTCTCTTTTCGGCAGAAATAAGCCGTTGCGATTCGGCGAGGGGATACTGTATGAGTTCGCGGATCAGGATGATCTGCAGCAGAGCATCATCAGCGCAAAGGAGGCGTTGGACCTGGCGCGTCAGACAGAAGAGCCGCGAATGGTAACCGAATCACTGGCAGCCCTTCATACGCTGCGCTACACACGTGCGATGATGGATATCTTCGACTGCCTGTACGGCTCAGGCAATAAAAGCCGGCTTCAGGGATTACTGTTCGACATCGATGCCATCGGCAGGGATCTGACATCAGCGCTCGTCGACTGGGGCAGCGTGGTCCACCCCGCCGAACGCGAAGCCGTGCACTACCGCTATCGCGATACCGTCGACTTCCCGGCCAATATCGCTGAAAAGTTTCGGATGCTCGTAAAGGGCATGAATATCTCCGACGCAAGGTCCGAATATCGTTTCGCGCACGTCGACTCCTGGAGCGATGCGGATTTCGATACGACTTCCGAACTGACACTATGGACGGATGTGACGGAGCACATCCATGGCCAGGGAGAATATGATGTCCGGCTGGAGTTTCTCAGCGGCGCATCCGGCGTCCAACCGCAATCGGTAACGCTGGTCACCGGTCCGACCCCGTCCAGCACGCTGACGCTTTTCAGCGACAGATGGGAATCCCGGCTGAGCCGCTACGGCAGGAGCATTGAATACTGGATATCCGTGCCGGCAATGCCGAAGTCGCTGGCGTTTGGTGTGGACAGATTTTACATTGTAACCGAAATATCCGGCCCGGCAATGGATCTGCCCCCAGACCGCCGAACGACGAATGGCGCGATTTACATACGGAAGTCGTGGAGGGGGAAGTGAGGTTGAATGTGGAAGGACAAGTGACATCCCCCCTGTCCCCCCTTCGAAGGGGGGAACCGGTGAAAAACATTTTTTCGGAAAGGGTTGTTCTTTTTCTTCCTACAGCAAATTTTCATCTGTCATGCCGAGCGGAAGTCGAGGCATGAGCGGTTTAGAAGGATAGCAGCAGATAGCACGAAACGAATTAACCCGCCTGTCATCTCTCGACTCCGATCGAGCTGGCAGGACATTCATCTGGAGATCTGAAATGAATAAACGGACAATTTTTCTCATCCTTTTCTCTATTTTCTCGACTATCAGCAAAGCGGAATCAGCCGAAACACTCTACTGTTTCGATTTCGGTGGCGCCTTTCAGGACGTCGCACCCGGTTATACACCCGTGTCCCGCGTCTATCACAGCCCGAGATATCTCTGGATCGACAATGTCCGCGAAGTGGAACGCATGGATGTGAGTGATCCGCTGAGACGCGACTTCGTCGGCGGGCCGAAAGGTGAGTTCTGGATCGGTCTTGACAACGGCGACTATCAGGTGGCGGTCATTCTCGGCGATCATCGTGAACCCAAAGGACCGTTTAACGTATATGTCCAGGAGAGCCTCGTCCGCGGTGGCATCACTCTTTCGGCAGGGGAATTCATTGAATTGACCTTTCCTGCGACTGTCGATGAGCAGCTGTTGAAAGTCACATTCATCGCGAATGACGGCGCGGAGTTCGCGGTCAACGCTCTCGTCCTTTCAGGCGATCCAGGTAAAGCCGTCCGTCGAATTTTTGACAATGCACCTCCGGACGACCTGCCCCCGGTGGACGACGTATTCAGAAAGGGATCAACAGACACGCACACGGCACTGAAGGACATCTGTGAATGGTTCCTGTCGCATCGTCTCCCAAATGGCTTTTTAGGCGATTACGAACCCGGGGCACGGTCCACGCAATACTACTGGTACACCACGGCATACCCCATCCGGACTCTGCTGGCCGGCTACGAAATTTTTAATGAACAACGCTATCTCGATGCTGTGGTCGGTATCATGGACGATCTGGTGGATGAACAGCTTCCCAACGGCGCCTGGCAGCAGATATTCAGGAACAAGGCGGCAAAAGACCTCACATCCGAAGAGCTCGATCATATCTATAAAAACGAATGGATGAATCTCGCGGATATCGGCAGCATTGCAACGGCTCTCGGGATCGCGGCGCATTACGCGGGACCGGAACGCAAAGCGCGATACGTGAACGCATTGAAACGCTTTTGCGAAGAGTGGGCGCTGCAATGGCAGAAGCCATCCGGTGGATTTACCAACGGTATGGAGAACGGCGAACCCAGGACAAAGATCTACAGCACGGCAACGGCCACAGAGGCTGCCGCTTTCACAGCGCTATACGCCAATACCGGAGATAGAAAACATCTGGAGGTGGCCGAACGCGCCGCGCGATTCATGACGGAAAAATGGAATGAAGATGGGCGACCTGTGTGGCATTTTCATTATACATCCAAGGAGGGTTATATTCTCGACATGCCGATACAATATTTCGGCGCAGCCTTCTACTACACCGACGGACTCTTCATGGTGTATCATCACACTGAAGATGAAGCGCTGCGAACGCGCATCCAGGAGGTCTACTCCTGGTACATCAACGGCCAGGAGGGTCTGCTCGCGCATCTCGGGCAGGACTCATGGTGGGGACTGCAGGACGCGTGGAACAATTCGAAAACCGCGGGCATACCACTGGCATGCATCAATTATCAGAGAATGACCGAGGATCACGCGGTGAACAGGTTTGTCTCTCTGGCCAAACGATTTCTCTGCACACCTGAATTTTCACAAAGACTGGGTATCATGGTCGAGGATGCGGATCTTCCATGGGGAGGGCATAGTCTGCAATCCTGGGCGGCGTGTTCGGTTTCCGCAACCGGTTTCGCGGGACTCTCCATTGCTGAGATGATCCGGCCCGGCATCATTTATATAAAGGCAACGGCGGAGTAGCAATTTGGATATCAGAAGCGCGCTTCAGCCGCTGGATGCGGTAGTCATCATCATCTACATCATCTGTCTCATCGGACTCGGTTTCTGGATCAGCTTTCGAAGAAAGGAGAGCAGCGACCTCTTCCTCGCGGGAAGGGATCTCGGCTGGCCGAACATCGGTTTTTCCATTTTCGGCACCAACATCTCCCCCTCCATGATGCTGGCCGCCTGTTCCGTTGCCTATACATCCGGCATCGTGGCCGCCAATTTCGAATGGCTGGCGTGGTGGTTCCTGATGCTTCTCGCCATGGTCTTCATCCCCCACTATCTCGGTACGAGGATCAGCACCATGCCGGAATTCATGGAGAGGCGCTTCGACGGAAGATGCCGGTCATTTCTCTCCTGGTACGCGCTGTTCACCACCATCATCCTGTGGCTAGGCGGCGCGCTCTATTCCGGAGGGCTGCTTCTGGTTCAGATCACTGGCTGGGATTTATGGCTCTGTCTCACGATCCTTGTCGCCATCGCCACGAGCTTCACAATCACCGGAGGTCTGGCAGCGGTGGTCTATACAGACACCTTTCAATCCGTGCTCATGATCATCGCCTCAACAGCATTGACCATCATCGCATATATCAAAACCGGAGGAATCTATAAGATCATTCAGAGCGTCCCTTCTGATTACTGGCAGCTGTTCCGTCCGGCAAGCAACAGCACATTTCCATGGCCGGCCATCGTGCTCGGTTACCCGGTGCTGGGGATCTGGTTCTGGTGCACGGATCAGACCATCGTGCAACGCGTACTAGGCGCCCGTGACACGCGTCAGGGACAGCTGGGCGCGGTCTTCGCCGGCTTTCTGAAGATACTCGTGCCGTTCATATTCTTCATGCCCGGGATATTCTGTTTCATTCTCTATCCCAATCTCGAAAATCCGGACAGCGCCTATACGATGCTGATGACGAACCTCCTGCCCACTGGTCTTGTGGGACTCATCGTGGCTGTGCTGATAGCGGCGCTGATCAGTACCATCGATTCCGCGCTGAATTCGTTCAGTACGATTTTCACGCTGGATATCTATTGCGACAAATTCAGGCCCGGGGCACAGACGAAGGAGATCCGGCTGGTGGGTCGGATCATGACGCTGATTATCGCCGTGGTCTCCATTTTCATCGCGCTATCCATGGAGTCCGTGGGCCGGGACCTGTTCAACCTGCTGCAGGGTATCATCGCCTTTTTCGCGCCGCCCATGTCCGCCGTATTTCTCATCGGTGTGCTCTGGCGCAGGGCCACGTCCAAAGCGGCTCTTTATACGCTGATTTTTGGCTCTGCCATGAGTCTTTCCATCGGTTTTTGTCAGTTCAACAACTGGCCCTCCGAAACTTTCTGGCCGCATTACATGCTGCTTTCGTTTTATCTGTTCGCCGCATTGTCGGCTTTCATGATCGTTGTCTCACTGGTCACACAAAAGGGATCCGAGCCATCGACGCTGCCGACACTCAGAGAAACCTATGCAGGATCAAAAGGAAGCACAGCCATTTGGGTATTGTGGGGCGTACTGGCGATGATCATGTTTTCTATCTATCTGATATTTAATTAAACTGTGACGAGAGTATTAAGAGAATACTATGATGTTTCATTTAACAATCGGGGATCGTTCAATGAGAAAGAAAATATTGACCGCGCTTTCACTCATTCTTCTCATCTTCACCATAGTCACATGCCATAAAGGTGAGAAGGTACAAGACGCTTCATACCGTTTCATCTACAACAATGACGGCACGGAGATCCTCGGCAATCGCTGGCATGGTTTCCGGCCGCTCACCATCGAAGATGTACACTCCTACGTGGATGTTGTCGCCAATACGGGCATCACAACTTACATGATCTGTTCCGGCTCCATGCTTGTTTACTATGAATCCGAATACGAACGACCGCTGGGACTGCCACGTCCGGGTTCCGGAATAGAGGCGTGCAATAACGAGCATTACAGAGAAAACATACCCCGGTACGGCCGCAACTATCTCCGCCTGCGCAAAGAGGGGACGGATATCATCGAATTGTGCGTCAACAGGGCGAAGGAGAAAGGGCTCGAAGCATTCATCACCATGCGCATGAACGACCTGCACTTCACGGATCCGGCGCTCTATTGTACCGCGGCGCAGAGCGACATCTGGCTGGACCATCCGGAATGGCGCATGGGGAATCATCCTGGCTGGCATGCCGATGGCGCGCTCAACTACGCCCATCAGGGTGTGCGCGACTACAGGCTTAACCTTATCCGCGAGCAATGCGAGTCATACGACATCGATGGCATGGAACTCGACTTCATGCGCTTCATCGTCTACTTTCCGTACAGGCAGGGCCGGGATTATCTTGATCTCATGACAAATTTCATGCGTCAGGCGAAACAGATCGTCGATCAGGCCGGTGAGCTAAGGGGGCGCCCCATGCTGCTTGCGGTTCGTGTTCCGGCGCAGTATGAGCTGTGCATTGACAAGGGACTCGATGTATCCCGCTGGTCAGATGAAGGCCTTATCGACATGATCACGGTCAGCGCGCACTGGATCGGCGATCCCGCGCTGCCGATACGGCATTTCAAATCACAGTTGAATGCGGATCATATTCCGGTCTACGCCAGTCTCGAAAGCGGTCAGTACTACCCGAGGGAGGACCGCTCGCACGGCATTTACCGCGGAGCAGCATCGCATTGTCTGCATCAGGGAGCGGACGGCATTTACCTGTTCAACTATTTCCTGTCTGAATTCACGGGAGTAGATTATCAGCCGGCAAAGCCTTCAAACGGCCTTTCTTATACGAACATACGGGACACACACCTTCTTTCAGAGCTTGGAAGACTGGAGAACATGTCAGGAAGGAACAAGGTCTTCTCCCTTTCAGATGGCATTTCCGAATATGAATATACACCTGACACACCATTGCCGGTCTCGCTCTATTCCTGGAATCAAGTGGAACTGCACATGGAGGTGGGCGATGATCTCTCCACTGAAAAGCCGGCAAACGTCTATCTGTTCCTGCGAACGCGTAAAGACGCGGCATTGAAGATCAGCTGTAACGGCACAGCGACTTCCGATGCATCGCCATGTCTTTCCCATGAATTCGGCAGAGACATGAACCTGGGAGCAGACGACACCGTGATCGTCCGAAAAGTACCGGTCGATGCACTGAGACAGGGCGGCAACGTGATAGCTATCCGTTCCTATGATCCTGTGCCCGCGGTACTAAATCGGCTGGAACTGGCGCTGCAATACGGTCCGGTTGAGGAAAAGGGGTGTTTTTAAGATACTATTATGAAGGAGTACGACATGCGAAATCATGTAACGGCGCTATCATTCATTCTGCTATTCATTCTTATATTCGGTGCAGCGAATGCGCAACAGTCGTTTTACGTCTCTCCCGGCGGAGATGATGACAATCCAGGGACACTGATCAGACCATTTGCGACCATTGCGAAGGCACAGCGCGCTGTACGGCGCATCAATTCGGACATGCGCTCTGATATTGTCGTCTATTTGCGAGGGGGCCGTTATCAACTGTCAAGCACTTTGAAGTTTGACGCGCGCGATTCCGGCAGCAATGGCCACCGCGTGATCTATTCCGCTTATCAGGATGAAGTACCGGTGATCAGTGGCGGTGTGACTATACGTAAGTGGGGAAAAGGGAAAAACGGCGTGTACACCAGCAGGTCACAAGGCACGTTCCGTCAGCTTTACGTGAACGGTCGGCGCGCCATCAGGGCCAGAACACCAGACGCCGGTTCCTATCATCGTCTCAAACTATGGAATGAACGCGACCGCGAGATCATCATCGACAGCACGCTGATACGACGATGGAGTAATTTTCGACATGTGGAGATGATCCCGCAACTGCACTGGGCCGAGGCTATTCTGCCGCTGGAATCTTTCGAAAAAGCAGGACCCTATGCCCATGTCGTGCCTCAGGAACCTGAGCGTGCGCTCATATTCAAACGGATGTACCCGGTTAAATCAGAAAACGAGGCGTTTCATTTCGAAAACGCCCTTGAATTCCTCGATCAGCCCGGCGAATGGTACCACGATCCGGTTTCGAAAAAGCTCTACTACAGACCCCGTTCCGGCGAGGACATGCAGACTGCAATAGTGATCGCCCCTGAGCTGGAGACACTCATACAAATAACCGGCACATTCGACGATCCAGTTCATCATCTCACTTTCACGGGGATCACATTCTCCCACGCCGGATGGAACCTTCCCCGCGATACCGGCATGTTGAGCACGCAGGCCGGATTTTACAGCATCAGGGTAGAAGGCAGCAATGTGCAGTATTTCTCCAGACCACCCGCTGCGGTCTACGTCGCGGCAGCACATCATCTCAGGTTTGAACGAAACCATTTCACACACCTGGGCGCCACCGGTCTCGATCTGCACTATGGCACCCATGATGATGTGATCATTGGCAATGTGTTCGAAGATATTTCCGGGAATGGTATGCTGCACGCGCGATTTTCAGGACCGGACGAGAAACACACGCGCTTGTACAATCCCGATGATATGAGAGACATCTGCGCGAACGATACCATCAGCAACAATATCGTAACGCGGATCGGCAGAGACTATCCCGGATGCTGCGGCATCGCATGCGGATTTCCCAGGGCAGTGATCATCGAACATAACGATATCTTCGACCTGCCGTATACAGGCATCAGCGTTGGCTGGTCATGGATGGACGAAGACAATGTGATGCAAGACAATCAGATCCGGTACAATCACATCTACAATGTGGTGACACTACTGTGCGACGGCGGAGGGATCTACACGCTGTCGAAGCAGCCGAACAGCATGATCAAGGAGAACTATATTCACGATATCTACCGTTCACAATGGGCGGTCGGTTCTCTGAACAACGGTATCTTCCTGGACCAGGGCAGTAACGGACTCACCCTGGAACGCAATGTCTTTGAGAATATTCAGGAAGGAACGATCCGGCATCATGATACGAGCACGATCGTTTCAATAAAAAACGACACACAGGATCAGCGCGTGAAGGATAACGCCGGCTTGACTCCGGCGTTTCACGATATTCGATCCCGTCTTTCACAACTGGAATGATGATCAGTGGACAGAAGTCTTTACGACCTCACTTCATTTATACAGGGATAAATCATGTTACGTTTCTTTTTTTCAATCCTCATCATACTGACAGCGAGTAATGCCTGTGCGCAACGCGCGTCTGAAGCCGCAATCGATATCGGGACGCGCTGGGAGCTATTCGTGGACAAATTTCTCATCGATGATATGTCCAATACAGGGTTAAAGCTACACCATCCGGAACGTCGCGACGTTGTTTTTCAGGGTGAAATGCCATGGGAGGACAATACCATGAGTTTCGTGAGAGTGCTTCGCGACGGAGAACGCGTACGGTTATACTATCGTTCCATGATGGTGGACAGAGACGATAAGCGGGTGCCCGCATACGCAATGGCGGAAAGTTACGATAATGGTCTCACTTTCAGCCGGCCGGAACTCAGCATCGTCGAATTTCAGGGTTCGAGTGCGAATAATCTGCTCCGCATCGGCGAGGTGCCCACCATACCGCCGCCGTTCATCGATACCAATCCGGACTGTCTGCCTGAGCAGCGATACAAGGGATTGAGTGGCGAGTGGAAGATGTGTTTCGCCATGTGCTCCCCGGACGGCATTCACTGGCACAGGATGCACGAGGATACGCTGGAAATGGATGGTACATTCGATACGGTGAACACCGCTTTCTGGGATCCACGGATCGGTGCCTATCGCTCCTTCACCCGGTACTTCGAAAATCTGAAAGAGGACTCGGACGAAGATGATGTGCTTGGTCCACAACCCACGGTCGTGCGCGCGATACAGAGCTCCACATCAAAAGATTTCATTCACTGGACAAAGGTGATGCACCACCGCTATGCTGATGATTATCCCTTTCAGATGTATACAAATTCGACGCAGCCGTGTCCCGGCGCGGAGCATCTCTATATCGCATTTCCGAACAGATACGTGCAGGAACGCATCGTGAAGCCGGATCACCCCTATCCCGGCATGAACGACGCCGTGTTCATGTCCAGCCGCGACTGTCTCCACTGGAAACGTTTTCCGGAGGCATGGGTGCGGCCTGGTCTGGACGACAAGAACTGGACGGACAGGAATAATTATCCGGCATGGGGTATTATAGAGACATCGCCCCTTGAATGGTCCATGTATATCAGCGAACATTACAGACACCCTGAGGTGAGACCCCGCTTGCGGCGGCTGTCCATCAGGCCGATGGGGTTTGTCTCTGTGCACGCGCAATATGAAAGAGGCGAAATGATCACCAAACCGATGATCGTGGGCGGGAATCAATTGGTGATCAACTTTTCCACGAGTGCGATCGGTTTCATTAAAGTCGAGATCATGGATGTCGACGGCGTTCCGATCGATAATTTCCGGCTGAATGACATGGCACCCATATTCGGTGATTCATTGGAGCGTATTGTAAAATGGGGTAAAAACAGCGATCTCCCGGCTCTAAAAGGAATGACAGTGCGCATGCGATTCGTCATGAGCGACGCGGATATTTACGCGATGCGGTTCAGGGATTGATCGTTTCAAAAAGATCAGACAGGACAACAGGATGAACATAATAAGGTAATAAGGTCGGATTTCAGCACCGTTAGGTGCGACATATTTATAGCTGGATTGAATTCGTACGTTTTATAAGTGCCGTAGGCACGATATATGATAGCATAATAATTTCAGATTGTTACATAATGTGATTGAATCGTAAGGTTGACGCGCATGCGCAAAGCGGGAAGGATCCAGAATAAAGCATTATTAACGCGCATTGGCAAACATCTTGTCTGGATTCCCGCTAACAGCATGCGGGAATGACAACGGGGAATGATCGATGCGTAAGTGAATGTCATCACCGCACAACTACGCGGGAGGGAATCAGTAGGAGTCATTGTTAACGCGCATTGGCAAACATCTTGTCTGGATTCCCGCCAAAAGCATGCGGGAATGACAACGAGGAATGAACTGAGCACATGTGAGCTGTATCTTTTAACAACGATTTAAGGGAAAGTCATGCACATCATCGATTTGACAATCATCTTGTTATATGTCGTTGTCGTTGTCATCAGCGGTGTCGTCCTTTCAAGGCGCGCCGCACAGAACATCGACAGTTATTTTCTCGGCGGAAAGTCCGTGCCCTGGTATCTCCTGGGAATTTCCAATGCCTCTTCCATGTTCGACATCAGTGGGACTATGTGGCTGGTCTACATGGTCTTCGTCTACGGCATGAAAGGGCTCTGGATGCCGTGGATGTGGCCGACATTCAACCAGGTCTTCTTCATGATCTACATTGCCATCTGGGTGCGCCGCTCCGGCGTGCTCACCGGCGCCGAGTGGATCGCCACCAGATTCGGCAAAGGAAGGGGCAGCGAGCTTTCCAGCCTCAGCGTGACGGTATTCGCACTGGTCTCCGTGATCGGTTTGCTCACATACGCATTTCGTGGTATCGGAAAATTCGCCGCCATATTCTTCCCCTGGGAGCTATCAGCCAATGTCTATGCCATCATCTTCATGACGATAACGACAATCTATGTATTGCTTGGCGGTATGTACAGTGTTGTGCTGACGGACCTCATCCAGTTCATCCTGTTGAGTATCACCTCTATCATCATCGGCATCATCGCTCTGTCCAAGGTATCTCCGGAAGCACTCAAGGCAGCGGTTCCGGAAGGCTGGCTGGACATGTCATTCGGGTGGCATTTGAATCTCGACTGGTCTGATTTGGTTCCGGCTGTGAACGATCAGATCTCATCCGATGGTTATGGCCTGTTTTTCATCTTCTTCTGCATGATCGTTTTCAAGGGCATTCTCAACAGTATGGCGGGGCCGGTTCCGACTTTTGACATGCAGCGCATGCTGGCCGCGAAAACGCCGAAGGAGGCCGGGCTGATGAACGGCATCGTATCCGTCGCCATCATTCCCAGATGGGTCATGGTACCAGCCGTGGCAACGCTTGCCGTTGTCCATTTCACGCCGGAGCTGAATGCCATGGGTGGGAATATCGATTTTGAGCTTGTTCTGCCCTACGTGATCAATCGATTCATTCCTGTCGGGGTCATGGGCCTGCTGCTCGCTGGATTATTGGCCGCGTTTATGTCCACATTCGACTCAACCGTCAACTGTGGCGCGGCCTACATCGTCAACGACATCTATAAAAAATATATCAATCCCAGGGGAAATGATAAACAGTATGTGATTGCCAGCTACATCGCCTCCATCTCACTGGTCTTATTGGGCATCCTGTTCGGTTTTTTACCCAACAGCATCAATGCGATCACAGAATGGATCGTCTTCGGCCTTGCCGGCGGATACACAGCACCGAATATCTTGCGATGGCACTGGTGGCGTTTCAACGGCTATGGTTATTTCTGGGGTATGATGAGCGGCGTGATCTTCGCGATATCTTTCGGCATGCTGTTTCCCGACATCTCATCGGTAAACAGTTTCCCCCTCATACTGGCCTTTTCCACTCTTTCCAGCATAGTCGCCAGTCTGCTCACAAAGCCGGATGATGAGGAGACATTGAAAAAGTTCTACATACAGGTCAAACCGTGGGGCTGGTGGCAGCCGATTTACGATAAGGTGGCGCATGAACAACCGGGCCTCAAAAAGAATGCCAACGCTGCCAGGGATCTCACAAATGTTGCGGTGGGCACTGTGTGGAAGCTCTGCTTAAGGATCATTCCCGTCTTTCTGATCGTATATCGTTTCACATCGATGTGGATCGCCATAGGGATTGCGGTCATTACGACGGTTTATCTCAAAAAGAACTGGTATGACAAGCTGGATGAAAATTGATGATACGATTCGCGTTACGCCGGACAAAAAACACCTTGCATTTTACTATGAAATCATGTTTATTTACGATATCCGTATAAACCAAAGGAGCTACATATGAGTCATTTTAAAATCAAACACACGGTTGTTGATCGATTTTTGCGATACATTAAATACGACACACAGTCTGCCGAAGAATCGGAGACGTATCCCAGCACCATGAAACAGAAGAAGCTGGGCGAATTGCTGGTTAAGGAACTGAAAGATATGGGATTGAAAAGCGTAAAGATGGACAAATATGGCTATGTCACTGCCACGCTGCCAGCCAATGTAAAGAAGGATATCCCGGTGATCGGGTTTATCGCGCACATGGATACATCGCCGGATGTTTCCGGGAAAAATGTGAAGGCTGTGATGCATAAAAATTATCAGGGTGCTGATCTCGTGCTGCCCGCCGACAAATCGCAGGTGATCAGATTCTATGACAATCCTGCTTTGAAGAAGCAGATGGGAAACGATATCATCACCACGGATGGCACAACGTTGCTCGGGGCTGATAATAAGGCCGGTATCGCAGAGATTTTCGACGCCATGAATTTCCTCATCACGCATCCTGAAGTGAAGCATGGCAAGATTCGGGTGGCAATTACCCCGGACGAAGAGGTCGGCATGGGGACAAAATATTTCAATGTGAAGTCATTCGGCGCAAAATACGCGTATACAATCGACGGTGAGAGCGCCGGTGAGATGGAAAATGAGACCTTTTGCGCGGATAGCGTCGATCTCACTGTGCACGGCCTGAACGTACATCCCGGCTATGCCAAAGGCAAAATGGTTAACGCTATTAAGATATTATCGGAAATCATATCCAGGCTTCCCAAAGGCCGTTTGTCACCAGAGACCACGCATAAACGTCAGGGATATGTACATCCGAACAGCATGGAAGGCGGCGTGGAGACAGCCTCGGCAAAATTCCTGATCCGCGATTTCACGGTCGAAGGCCTGGAGCAGCATGAGGCAACGCTCAAAGAGATATGCGAAAAGGTGATGTCGAAATATCCCAAAGCAAAATATGATTTCGATGTCAAGGAATCATACCGCAATATGCGCTACGAGCTTGACAAGGTGCCAGAGGTCATCGACAACGCCATGGAGGCAATCCGCAGAAGTGGCATGAAACCAAATCTGGGTATCATCCGAGGCGGCACGGATGGCGCCATGCTCTCCTATCGCGGTCTTCCGACGCCCAATATCTTCACCGGAGGTCACAATTTTCATTCCAAGCTGGAATGGATCTCCGTCCAGGACATGAAAAAAGCTGTGGAGGTGATCATCAATCTAGCAGCTATCTGGGCAGAAGATTGATACACAGCAGGACAAGATCTTGTGTATTTTATCTGAATGCATCGGTGAGGCATGAGCGATAAATTTAGAGATCATCTTCATCGGTGAATATATACAACCCGCTACAATGGGAATATGATGAATACAATAAATGATGGTTGATCGAATTGTTGTAGAAACATGATGAATCCTTTCATACGAATATTACAAATTATTATTTTGGGCAAATGATGAAAACAATCGGATTAATCGGGGGCATGAGCTGGGAATCCACTGTCAGCTATTACAAGGCCATCAACGAAGGAGTAAAGGCACGTCTTGGTGGCCTTCATTCAGCCAAAATTTGCATGGTTAGTGTTGATTTTCATGAGATTGAAATCATGCAGCATCGAGGCGACTGGGACGCGACTTCTAATATTCTGGTCAAAGCCGCGCGTTCTGTCGAAGCCGGTGGCGCAGATTTTCTACTCATATGCACCAATACCATGCATAAAGTGGCGCCACAGATAGAAGCAGCCGTCACTATCCCGGTGCTGCATATTGCCGATGCCACGGCCGAAAAATTAAAAACAGACGGCATCAGTCGCGTTGGACTGCTCGGCACCAGATTCACCATGGAACAGGAATTTTACAAAGACAGAATAAAAGATAAATTCGACATCGATGTTTTGATCCCGAATGATCAGGAACGCGATATCATTCACAGCATCATCTATGACGAACTCTGTCTTGGAAAGATAGAGAGTGAATCCCGTGAACAGTATATCGGGATCATCGAAGCGTTGCATGCAAAGGGCGCGCAGGCAGTGATACTCGGCTGTACCGAAATCGCGCTGCTTGTTCAACAGGAGCATACCGAAGTGTCATTGTACGACACAGCTGCCATTCATGCCGCAGCCGCAGTCGACATGTCATTAATTCATGAGTAACCACGGTCAGCTTTTTTATCCACTCAATCGGTCCTACAAGACAATAAAAAAAAATGCTTGACTTTTACAAAAAATGTATTATATTCAGTCGCTTTCCAATCACATTTCAATCAGCATCATATTCATGTGATGAGGCAATTTCGATTGAATCTCAACTAAGGAATTAGAAATGATTAAAGAGACTGATGGCAGATTCCGCCCGCCAAATAAAAATGAATTCGAGGATGAGGATGACAAACCCCCATCCATAGCACTTTCGGATCAGACGAATCCGCTCCCCTCTGATGCAGGGATATGTTCTCTGACCCCGCGTGACAGTTCCCTGGATATATGCTCAAACGGTTTAGCACGCACTTTTCTGAGACCCGTCAAAGATTATCCGAGCAATTTTCTGATGCAATTTTTACAGCAGGTGAATTTAAGAAATAGTCCATTCGATACCGATATGAAATATTGTATCGTTGATGTGACTGCTGTAAATGAGCCAAATTAACCGGAGGCTCACAATGGGAAAAAGCACCGGATTAAAGCTCAAAATAGCTTTTGTGTACACCTCCAAAGGAGGTATACTTACAATGCTGAAGAAAAATGGCTTAATAGAATTATTCGATGAGGATGACGAACCTCCACCCGACCTTTTAGCTGAATGTGATTCTGACGAAACCATTCAAGCAATTAAAAACGTAATTCAAGAACGCTATACGGTGTTACCAGTAGAATCGGATGAGTACGCTTTCGATGTTCTTCGGGATTCAAAACCGGATCTGGTGTTCAATATCGCCGAACGTCTAACAGGCCCAAACCGCGAATCTCACATACCGACATTATGCGAAATGCTGCATATTCCGTACACCGGTTCCGATCCTCTCACCCTTGGCATTTGTCTTGTCAAATCCCGTGCGAAAGAAATCTTATCCTACCATGGAATCGCAAATCCCGAATTCCATGCTGTGGATAATACCGAAGGGATTCCACCAGACATTGAGCTTCCTGCCATTATCAAGCCACTTTACGAGGGATCCAGCAAAGGCATCAGGGACAATTCGGTAGTCCGTACACGTGAGGAGCTCAAAGAGCGTGTTAATGAGATCACTGCTATTTACCAGCAACCAGTTATCATTGAACAATTTCTCAATGGCCGGGAATTCACAGTCGGCGTGCTCGGTAATTACCCGAATATTGAAATTTTACCAATTGTTGAAATCGATCATTCGAGCCTTCCTGACAACGCCAATCCAATATATTCATATGAAGCGAAATGGATTTGGGACACAACTGACAAGCCGCTACGCATTTTCACATGTCCGGCAAAATTATCGAACAAATTGCGTGATCAGATCGAAAAACTCGTTATCAGGACATGCCGGATACTTAATATCAAAGATTGGGCAAGGATCGATGTGCGGCTGGATGATAAAGGCACACCCAATATTATCGAAGTGAATCCTTTACCCGGCATTTTGCCAAGAGAAGAAGAAAATTCATGCCTGCCCAAAGCAGCCCGCACGGCGGGATATAGTTACTCTCAGCTGATTCATCGCGTGATCGATGAGACATTTCTTCGCTATGGTGGATGAAATGCCTGATTCAGAAATACATGCAGGTATTGCCTACAATGTTCACGAATCCCGGATAAGCGGTTCGGATGAATCGTTATCCGAGAGTTCAGTAGTTCAGGCAGCGCACGATGTATCGGGTGCTTTACGCAATGCCGGTTACAATCCAACCCTCGTACCACTCAGGAAGAGTCTGCCCGGTTTCATGGATCGTCTGAAATCGCATGGTTTTGACATCATCATTAATCTGTGTGAAGGGTTCCGGGGAAAACCACAGTGGGAGTTCACCATTGCAGGGCTATTTGAAATGGAAGGTATTCCTTTCACCGGCAACAAAGCAGATTCTCTTTTATTATGTCAGGATAAGTTCAAGACCAAGGCGATTCTTTCTGCTTCAGGACTATCAACACCTCCTTATATATTGATGTCGAATCCTGACCAGTCAATCGAACTTGCATTTCCGCTGATTGTGAAGCCAAACAATGAAGACGCGAGCCTTGGGATATATTCTGATTCGGTGGTGTGGAATAAAGATGCACTTCGCCGCCAAGCAGGGAAAATAATTCGGAAATACAATCAGCCCGCACTCGTTGAATCATTCGTAAAAGGGCGCGAATTCAATGTCGCGGTGCGCGACCTGGGTACACCCCATACGCTGCCTATTTCCGAAATCGATTTCTCTGATATGCCGGGCGATGTTCCCCATATCTGTGGATATGAGGCAAAATGGTTTGAAAATCACATATTATACAACGCTTCGAAGCCTGTCTGCCCCGCACGCGTACCAGCGTCACTTAGGAAAACGCTTCAGAAAGCCGCAATTGATGCATTCAGGGCCGTGGGATGTCGGGATTATGCCCGTGTCGATTTTCGCGTCGATGATGCAGGAGAAGCCTATATACTCGAGGTCAATCCGAATCCTGACATCAGCCTGAATGCCGGTTATGCGAGAGCGTTGGCTGCCGCGAGTATTCGTTATGAAATATTCTGGCATGAGCTCATCCAGCACGCTCTGCAGCGAAAGTTAGATTTATGATACGTAAAATGAACAAAAACGATAAAGCGGCTGTGATGACTCTTATTCGTGAAACAGATGTTTTCACGCAACCCGAAGTGACTGTCGCCGAAGAGCTCATCGATCGATATCTCGATTCACCGAATCAAAAAGATTATCTGATTGTGGTTATAGAAGAAAACAATACTGTCGCCGGCTATCTCTGCTACGGCCCGACTGACCTGACAGAAGGCACTTATGATCTCTACTGGATGGCAGTGCATCCTGATTTCCAGGGTCGTGGACTTGGGAAAAAGCTTGTGGAATGGCTGGTGAATGCGATTGAAAACGAAAATGGACGTCTCATCATCATTGAAACGTCATCTCAACATAAATACGAAGCAACCCGCCTCTTTTACGCGCGCTCGGGATGCGAAGAGGTCGCGAGAATCCCTGACTTTTACAAAGTCGGTGATGACCGTGTCATTTATATAAAAAAAATCAAATAAGAGGTTAAAATCAATCATGGAATCCTGGAAACATTTGCTCAGGGAGAGCCTGTCAAGCCCTGAAGCAATTGCACATCGTTTTAATCTTCCACTGGAAGATGTTAGAAAAATAAACAGTAAATTTAAAATAAAAATTACACCCTATTACGCCAATCTAATCAAAGAGAAGGGTGATCCGTTATACAGACAGATGGTTCCCGATATCGCCGAACTGGACACGACGCATGGTAAACTAGATCCACTGGCAGAGGATAAAGATTCTCCCGTGCCGGGTATTGTCCATCGTTACCCGGATCGTGCTCTTTTTCTGGTTTCTGCTGAATGTGCCTCTTACTGCAGATTCTGTACGCGCAAACGGAAAGTCGGTAATCACGACAAAATTCGCGCTTCCGATATCGACACAGGGATAGAGTATATCCGAAACCATCATGAGATCCGTGACATTATTATCTCCGGAGGTGATCCACTCATGCTGAGTGATGAACGCCTTGAATCAATATTGAAAAAACTTCGTGGCATTCCGCATATCGAAATACTGCGCATCGGCTCCAGAGTGCCTTGCGTTCTTCCTCAACGCGTAACGCCTGACTTGGTTGACATGTTGAAAAAATATCACCCTCTGTTCATGAACGTACATTTCAATCACCCGGACGAAATCACAGACGAATCGAGCCGTGCCTTAAATTTGTTATCCGACGCGGGCATACCATTGGGTAACCAGTCGGTCTTATTGAAAGGCGTGAACGATGATCCCGAGACCATGAAACGACTGATGCAAAAGCTGTTGAAGGCACGGGTCCGCCCATACTATATTTATCAGGCAGATATCGTTTTGGGCACTGAACATTTCCGTACAAGAGTCGAAAAGGGTCTTGAAATCATTAAAGCGATTCGTGGCTGGACATCCGGACTTGCCGTTCCTCAATTCGTTATCGACGCACCCGGGGGTGGCGGCAAGATACCGCTGCTCCCCGAGTATGTCCTTTTTATATCCGACAGCTGCGTCATGATGCGTAACTATGAAGGAAATGTATACACGTACTCGCAACCGTCCATTAGTAACGGAGATGAGTACACGCCGGTACGTCAGGTTGATGAGATCGAGTTGTACGACTCCAACTGAAACTTCTTCAAACCGAAATAGTATACTTTTCAAGTAATGTGTTTCCAATTACCTTTGGTTTGGCACTGGAATACAATACAGACATGAAATCGTTTGGACATTTATCGAGATCTCAGGTCTCGTTGGTGGAGATGATTCCAGGGGACTCGGAGATGATTGGATATTTCCCTTTAGTCCGGCAGTCGCTGGTGGTTTTAATACAATTCTAACTTGCCCGGATACGCAATTCCACAACTGATACTTTTCAGCTGATCATTCTATTTTATATTGAGAATTTCTTGACACCGAGGAAAACACTGACATGAAACTTGACGATCTTGTAAAAAATCTATCCGATTATTCAGTAGTATTGGCTCCAGACATGAATTCACCCGAATGGTGGGCGGGAGCGCCATCCGCATGTCTTTCGGACGACGGTGGCATATATCTCGCAGCCCGTATGCGTGAGGGCGACTCTCCCCGGGGAATGCGTGGCTATGAGTTGCGCATCCTCAAGAGCAGCGACGGGCAACACTTCGATGCCATCCATCAAATTCACCGTGAAGATGCCGGCCTCTCAGGATTCGAAAGACCGGCTCTGGTGAAGGATCCTGTTTCAGGCATGTATCGTCTTTATGGCTGTACTGCAACGGAGACCGGATGGGCAATCCTGAAATTCAGAGATGAAAAGGATCCGGCAGATTTCGATGCCAAAAGCGCGAAGATCGTTCTTTCAGCCACCTCGATAAATGAGCCCTTCATCCACATCGGTGGATATAAAGATCCGGTTCTTTACCATGACGGAGAGGAATGGCATATGTACGTCATCGCCTATGATGCACTCGAACGCATTCGTCATTTCAGCAGCCAGTATGGTTCCTCATGGCGCGCTTCTTCGGAAAACCCGGTGATGGAGAACAACGGCTGGCACAATTGCTACACGCGGCCCGCTGCCATATTGCCGGTTCCCGCCGGATACCTCTTCATTTATGAGGGATCCAATGTCAACTGGCGCGATCCGGCGTACAATATCGCCACCGGACTGGCATTTTCTCCTGATCTGAATTCTGTTATCGATCTCACTCCACATCAACCGCTGCTGAAGAGCACAACCCCCGGAGATTATCATACCTGGCGCTATTCACAGTGGGTCTATTACAAAAACAAGGTCTTTGTCTACTTCGAAGCGGCCCGGCCCAACAACAGCAATGAACTGAGGGTTGCTGTCATCGACATGCCTTAACATCATCAAATTGACATGCAATCTTTGTGGTTCCGAATCTTTTTCGATGATCCGCCGTAGATGAAGTTGTCAGCACAAAGGATCATCATGAAACGACGCATAGTTGAACATTCCCTGCTCATACTATTAGCGCTGGTATTTACCATCGGCCTCACTTTCGCTTCTGTGGAACTTCCCAGGGTTTTCGATGCATATATCCATAACCAGTTCAGCTTCCCTGATATAGCGACGATATCGAGTCAACACATCGAACCGGATACTTACAATGAAAGCGCATTCAGGACAGAACTCTTTCTGAGACATTATCATTTTCGGGAAATCGGATATATCTGTCTGCTTCTCATAATCGCATTGATCATCGCAGGATTCGTCACAGAGAAGATCGGATACACAACCGCCGGCGCCGTCGCACTCTTTCTGCCTGTATTCGGTCATTTCGCCCTGACCATGTTCTTCCTTGGCGGTCTGGGTTTTCTCCGGCTGCTGTGGATGCCTTTACTGGATATATCAGAAAACCTGCTGCGACTGGGAGACATCATCGTATATCCCTACCAATGGATCCTGAACGGGGCATCCTTCATTGGTTTGAATATATGGCGGGAGTTACCCTACATCTTCATTGGTATCGGCTTCCTGCTGTTCACCATGGGGACATTGACTTGGTTTTACGGCAAGATTAAAAAACAACCCATCACAGACTTCTGGATCTATCGCTTTTCACGTCATCCGCAGTATCTTGGCTGGATCATCTGGAGTTATGGCGTTCTGTTTCTTCCCGGTTCGCGTATCAAAAAAATGTTCGAGATATCGAATACGCTGCCATGGCTTCTGGCAACGATGGTCATCATCGGAGTCGCTCTTGTGGAAGAATTGAAACTGAAACGAACACACGGGAAATCGTATGCATTATATCAAAAAAGCGTCCCTTTTATTTTCCCGCTACCCGGCTTTGTTAAAAAGATATTCTCTTTGCCGACGCGTCTGCTTTTCAAAAAGTCGTTTCCCGGGGAAAAGCTGGAAATAGTGGCAGTGCTGTGCATTTTCACCATAGTCATCATGGGGATGTCTTTCGCAAACACCAGAATATCCGAAATGCGACAGCATTCTCAAATACCGGACACTGAGTATGAAATCTCGGACTATGAATATCAATTCATCTACAATTCCGACCGAAGGACGAAGTATCATGCAGCCATGGCACTTGTGAACGCCGGAAAGCCGTCCGAGGAAATTTTCATTCGGCTACTGAAAAGTGAGGATGAAGTTGAGAGAGAATTTTCCGCCCAGGCATTGGGCAAATTGAAATCGAAAAAAGCGATACCTCCACTGACCGCCACTCTGCAGGATCCAAACTGGCGTGTACGCAATACAGCCATTGTCGCATTACAGGGAATCAATCCGGTGGCTGTAAAAACAGAGTTGATCAGCGCATTCAATGATGAAAACGGCTCATGTCGTTATCATGCCGCAAGAGCACTTGAAAAGATCGGCACTGAAGATGTGATCGATGTTCTTGTTTCAGGTTTACAGGATGAGGCACAATATGTTCGCGTTGCCTGCGTCAATTCGCTGGCATTCATTTCATCGGCGAAAACCGTGCCCCCCCTAATCAGTGCGTTGAATCAGGAATCCGCCGATGTCCGCCGCGCTGCGGTTCTGGCATTGATCCTCAAAGGATCAAAGGACGCAATAGCGTCATTACAGCTGCTTCATGACGATCCCGACTGGGAGGTGCGACTATACGCCGCGGAGGCGATCAAGATGCTACGACATTAAAATCTGTTCACCAGTTTGATTTCCAGTCCTTCGAATTCGGGCTCGTAGCGACAGATTCCGCCCATGCAGACGAAGCCGGCCTGTCTCGACCCATATAACAACTCGATTTGATGCTTCGCACCGAATTGCAGCGTGAGACTACCGTAAATCCAGTAATTCCTGTCCAGACTGATGTTCTTCAGCTGATCCTGATTGGTATATTCCCCGACAAGCGCGATGCTATACCATGGTGAGCGCGAATATTCGATCTGCAGGAGATCATCATCATATTCACTGCTATTAAACCGGTTCGTAATGTGCTGGTGCTGATAACCCAAATGCAGCTGTTCCCGTTCACTCAATGTGTATAGAATATCGATCAGCGGCGTAATACTTTTTGTATTTGTGGTAAGGTCAAAAGTCCAGGAACCCGCGGATCTAACATCGAGATTGTCGCTGACATAGTGATGCACTTCACCATAGTATTCGCGAAAGAGCCTCACACCTGCGTGGTTCACCGTCTCGCTGTGATTCAGCGTGAATTCCCATGTGAGACCGGGATAGTAATTCAATTCTATCTGGTAGCCTTTTTCATCATCCATATTGAGCGCGTGGGGGTGACGGTTCAGCAATGTGTAAGAGTGTTCTCTCGATAGTGAGGGAGCTGCATTGTATTCGGTTCCAAATGAATTTCTGAATGCGAGATGATGATAGTCTTTATATTCAAACGTCAGCGCAAAAGGGCCGGCTGCGGCGTTCATAGCAAAATAAGAGCTGATTTGATCCGTCCACTGCGGTTTGGCGACCTCCACAACCATATCGCCCAGAGAGTGATACAGGTTCAAGCGTGATGACCATATCCGGTTTTCATCATCTTGCTGAAGATAACTCCCTCCTATCTTAAGGGATTCCAACAGATTCACTTCGCCATCGATACCGTATACAGCATCCTCTCTGCGATTATATTTATCGCGCATTTTCCCGGCGATACCAGTCACCTGATACCCTGATCCGGAGACTCTCAGCCTGGCGCCTCTTAGATTATTATCCACACGCAGATTTCTGTCTTCATAGGTCCGCAGCACCAAACCACGACCGAACATCGTATAGTAGTCGCCTGCAGTGAATGTAACCACACCATGAGTCAGTTCAGCATAGCCGTAGGTGAGATCATACTCTTTCAGGAGATCCTCCTGCGGATAAATATACGGATCAGGCGGATGATTGATTTCGTATCGCAGACCGATCTGGTACTGATCTCTCTGCACGCTCACATCACTCCAGTTCTCCAGTATATCCCTGTCCCCCTCATCCCAATGCGTAAACTCAAATTGGTTTCTCACCGTCACCTGAGCATGCACCATTACTGTAGAAAGGGCGAGGAAAAGGATAGATGCAATAATCTTCATTCCGTCACATCTCCGGATGTGACCGGTCGGTTGTCCCACATTTTCATTAATGCCTTCTCAAGTTCGACTTCGTCTCCCAACCGGTAACCACGGTGTGTATAGATCACCTTTCCGGAGCGATCAAGAAGTAACGTGTGTGGTACAGACTTGATCAGCAGTTTCGTCGTGACTTCGCCCTTCAGGTCCATCAGGTAGGTAAAGTCATATTTCTGCATTCTTGCAAAGGATTTCACTTTAGCCTGACTGCGCGGTGAATCCGTTGAAACAGCGAGAACCTGGATATCTTTATCCTTAAATTTTTCAATCAACTTTTGAACTGCGGGAAACTCCTTCTTGCATGGCAGACACCATGTCGCCCAGAAAAGGACAACTGTGGCGTCATGATCCAGATTTTTATTCATGTTGAATTTCTTACCATTCAATGTATGCAGCTCGATTTTTGAAAGATCCTGTCCGGCAGCAAAAACCGGAATCAACAACAGCAGGATGATCAGTCTTTTCATGAATCATTTTCTCCGGTTATTCGTCATTTCAAGAGCATGAATTTACCGCAATCCGTATACATGTCATTATCCGCCGCATCGAAACGTAACCGATAAAGGTATGTTCCGCTGGGCAAGCCGTCCGGCTCCACACGCACCTGATGTTCCCCGGCCATGATGTTGTCTATCTTTTGACGCAAAAGAAGCCGTCCTGTTAATGAGTAAACGGTCAGCTCCGCTGACGCCATTTCTACATGACTGCGGAATGTTATGATTGTCGACTCATTAAAAGGATTCGGGTGGTTTCCCAATAAACGGAAAGATTCGGCCGAAGTTGTGCCGCCACTCGTCACACCGGTCGTAAGGGTCTTCGCCCGGAAAAGCTGCGAGACGATGACCGTATCGCGCGGTATGTTAAAATCCAGCTGAGCCTCCCCTGTGGCCGGGACATCATCGGGGAAGAAATGAATGCTGAATTCCAGACTGTCATTTGGCGGAATCGTACCCAACAGCTCGTTGATCCATGGCGCAGCGCAGACGTCCAGGCAAAGAGAGGTGGTCCACCCTGCCGGGATATCATTCGTGACCCTGGTGATCAGGATATTCAATTCATTCGCCGTCAGATTGATGATATGCCCGCCCAGCGCGATTTCTTCGCTGGGCACCCCTTCTCCCAATGAATCTTCAACAACCACATGAAAATTCTGAGCAGCGGCCATTGGCGATGTGAACAAAACGATGATAGTCAATAGTAATTTTTTCATTTTACTTCCTGACTTTTGTATTACATGCGAAATCCAGGAATGTAACAATTCAGTTATAATGCCTGAATTTCAAGTATAAAAAGAGCAGCATGACAGGAAATAGCCTGCCATGCTGACTCATTATTTCAATTTAACGATCTTGATAGTCTGAATGTTCGATAAATGCGCTGCCCTGACGTAATAGATGCCTGATACGACATCATTGGCATTGTCATCCAAACCATCCCAGCGTATTCTGTGGCGGCCTGCTTCACGCGCTTCAGACAAAAGAGTACGGACAAGCTGGCCGGAGACATTATAGATCGCCACCTTCACATTTCCTGCTTCCGGCATTTCAAATTCGATCCGTGTATCCGGGTTGAATGGATTCGGATAGTTTTGCATCAGAGCGAAGGAGGCAGGCTGCAATAGCTCGTCACTTCCGGCCACGGAGGTCACCGGCTTTTCCAGTTTGATCTTTGTGACGGTAGCGATCTCACCCGATGCCATCTCCTGGACGAAAGCGATCAAATGACAATTCTCCTGAACAACATTTGGCGGGATCTGAACATCTGTCGTATCAGAGATCACCAGTCCCTTTGCCGGCGGAGCATCTTCTTCATAGAGTGTTTTTCCATTCTGGTCAGGGTACATCGCTCTGGCGACATGCTGCAGCGAATCCAGCCCCTGCCAGCTTTTGGCGATATGTGATTCGCTGAGAGCATAAAACAACCGGTACGATTTCAACAGAGAGACCCCTTCATATTTCGTATTCGTCGTCGCAGTCAGTGCCCCATTACCATGATACATGACATCAAGTTCAATGGAGAATCCGGTGTTTTCCTCGATGCCGGCGAGATAAAGATCATGATACATGTTATACAACGGAAACCAGTTCGATGCTGAAGATCCGCCGACGACTCCGTTGATGCCATTAAATATCGCAGTCGGATAACCGGTAATCCTGTAATAACCGATGCGGCTTCTTGACATTTCATTTTCATAGGAATCACCACCATGATATTCGAGCACAGCAATATCATCAGGGTAATTGGTGGTCAAATGATCCACACAAACCGCAGAACCGGGACAGTATCCACACCAGGTCCCTGTCGCTTTTTCTATGAGGATACGTCCCTTTTTCGAAGTGAATGTGTTTACATCCACGACAAAGATATCATTGCTGACATCCATATCGCTCGGAGCAATGGTCTGTACGAAATATGTGTATTGAACATTACCGGGAAATGCAATGTATTTGAAAGTGACATCAGCGCTGTTCCCGGGTGCCAGATCGTTCACACTTTTCGTATCGAGTACTTTCATTGAACCGTCCCACTGATAATACCCGAAATGTACATCGAATGATTCGGCATTCAATCCGACATTCCTGACCTTGCCAACCGGCTGCAGAAATTCGCCGGGTTCATAGTGCCTATCCAGATTCAGTGACATTGCTTTGACGTCGTGTGCGTCTGGTTCAAGCACAGAGACGTCATCGATATACCAGCGGTCGGCATCGGTCCCCGTATAGTGAAACGCGATATAAACAGTCGGATTGCCAAGGTAATTTGAAAGATCGATCTCAAACGGATTCCCTGCAAACGTATTGATCACGTGTGAACTGGGTCTCATTTCCAGAACCGACTCGAAAGTCGACAGATCAGTCTGCGACGTCGTCGATATCTTAACCGCGTGATAGTTGCCATAATTCGCCCAGTATGATTCATCCTCATAAAACTCAAGCATTGCGGCAGGTGCATCCGAAAGGTCGACCGCAGGTGTTATCAGCCATTCATCCATGGTCTCATTGGCTGAACAATAATTTAAGAAGATGGATTGCATACCGTTGTGCGAACGGGACGCCGTCAGCGCCCATTCCTCGTTCGCGTTTCCATTAGAAATGGTTACCCAGCCTTCTGGAATTGTTGCACCTTCAAAAGATTCATATAAATGTTTTTTGTAAGGCGCAGTGGGGGACAGTTGAGTGATGACAGGTTGATTGAACACTGTCGCCATCTCATTTTCGTTAAACCGCAGCATCTTCACCTGAGCCAGAACAGTCGTGGATGATACGAGAACAATAAGCGCAACCAGTATCAGTCTCCGCATGTAACCTCCTAATGAATTGATGATTGAATGATTTCTCCGGTGGTATAATCTTGAATGAAAGCAATGACCTTGCTGTTGGTATAGCTCCAGTCAGGCCAGGAAATAGAATAGGATTTTAGAAGAGTAGATGTAGCGGTACCCAGATCGTCCCCGTTTCTGGACGATAGGAAGGTGCGAAAAACATAGTTAAAATTCGTCATGCCGTTACTGCCGGGCGGCGAGGAAAGGTTGATATTGTTTTCGATGACAGATACATACAGCCGCCACGGATTGTTTCCGAATTCTCCATTTAGATTATGGATCTCGACAACAACCGTTAACGAACAATCGAGAAGCTTTTTATCAATGGAAATGCCGATATCAGAACGCATATTCGCTTTCTGCGTTTCAAAGACCCCTTTCATTTCCGAAAGATCGAGCGGATCCACTTTTTCGGAGCCGCCTATCCGCAAGGCGGGCAGGGCAGCGACGGAATAGTCGGATAGTCGCTGGGTGACATCCTGAGGTGAAACCATGTAGAATGGATCGTTTGGACTGGGCCAGTTGGCAAAATACTCGATCACGGCCACTTCATCGGCCTGCCGTGAGTTGAGAAATTTATGGAGCGTATCTGTGGCAGCAACGCATGGCACGCACGATACATTTGCAAAAGACTCCAGAAGAACACGCTGAATGACGTTCAGACTGGCCTCGATTCGCTGGGTTGAATCTTTCCGGACATCGATCATTCGCTCATCAAATTGATAACCGTTCTTCGCCAGTTGGAGCGAGCGCGTTCCTGTCTCCAGCTGCACTGTATCCGGAGTAATATTACCCGTTCCGACTCCATCAACAATGATATGTGCGCCTGAGGGAACCGAAAATACGCTGACATATCCGAAATCGATCAGTTTCTCAAATGTGAAACCCGCCCGACTCAGTTTATTTTCTTCAACCTGCACATTCACAGAATCCGGTATGCTGCGATGACCATCGACATAGACATTGACGATATGTGGGCCCACAGCCACATTGCATAACGTATCGGGCGTTGTCTTACCGGTTGACACAGCATCAAGAAATATATTTCCACTGATTTCACCAGAATCGACTAATATAGAACCAACGGCACCGCTAGTCTCCAGATCAACAGGTTGTTTTACACCGCAGTTCGCAACCAGGATAATAAGAAATAGAATCTGTTTTTTCATGCCCTTCTCAAAATTGTTCTTAATATAGATGTATTTCCCTGTAAAATCAAGTGGATTCAGAAAAATAGTAATTGACGCTCATTTAAAACTTGACATTTGTGATGAAATGTTTTATATTTATGAAATTTATGATATCAATAGAGCTGACAATGAAGACCATTATTATTGGAATAATTACGATCATGATACGCCCCCCTCTACAGGCAGAGGGATCCTAGCAGGACTTTTTTTCACGTTTTTACCAAACCCGCTGCCGATAAAATATTTCACAGCGGGTTTTTTTATTACCTTTCGTTATTTTTTGTATAATTAACAGTCTTAATTCAGGACACACAATCATGTTAAAAAAAGTGAATACACAGGCTGATTTTGTAGCCATTGAACACAAGATACTCGATTTTTGGAAAGAGAAAAAATCCTTCGAAAAACTGGTTGAGAAAAATAAGGGAAACACCCGCTGGTCTTTTCTCGATGGCCCGATCACTGCAAACAATCCCATGGGCGTCCATCACGCCTGGGGCAGAACTTACAAGGATCTTTATCAGAGATACCACGCGATGCTCGGACACGATCAGAGATACCAAAACGGATTTGATTGCCAGGGACTCTGGGTGGAAGTGGAGGTTGAAAAAGAGCTTGGGATCAAATCCAAGACCGATATCGACGAATACGGTATTGAAAATTTTGTCAAGAAATGCAAAGATCGTGTTATCAAGTACTCGAAGATACAGACAGATCAATCCATCCGACTCGGTTACTGGATGCAGTGGGACAACTCCTATTACACCATGGCGGATATAAACAACTATACGATCTGGCTTTTTCTGAAAAAATGTTTTGATAAAGGCTGGATTTACAAAGGAAATGACGTGATGCCGTGGTGCATCAACTGCGGTGCGGCGATGTCCCAACACGAGATCGCCACAGAGGGTTACCGCGAAATGCAGCATATGAGCATTTACGTGACATTTCCCATTGCCGACAGGAAGAATGAGAGCCTTCTTGTATGGACCACGACTCCCTGGACGCTTCCGGCAAACGTCGGGGCAGCAGTTCACCCGGAATTCACGTACGTTAAAGTCCGGCAAAACGGACACATCTACTATCTCGTGAAGGATCGTCTGCTGGAGGTCGTCGCTCCGAAAGGCGAATATGAAGTCCTTGAAGAATTGCAGGGGAAATCACTCGAAGGCCTCGAATTTCATTCTCCGTTCGAGGAGCTGCCCGCACAACAGGGCGTGACACATCCGGTACTCGTCTGGGATGAAGTGAGCGCCGATGACGGGACAGGAATCGTACATATCGCTCCCGGCTGTGGAAAGGAGGACTTTGCACTTGGCAAGGAGCAGGGGCTGGCTGCAATCGCGCCGCTTGATCAGTTTGGCACATTTATCGATGGATTCGATTGGTTGACCGGGAAAAATGTCATGGACGTTGCGGAGCCGATCATCGCGGATCTAAAAGAAAAACGCATTCTGTACAGAACAGCAAAAATCACTCACCGCTATCCTGTGTGCTGGCGTCATGGAACAGAACTCGTCTTCCGCCTGGTTGATGAATGGTTCATCAGGATGGATGAGCTGCGTCACCAGATCATGGAAGTGACCAAAAAGATCAAGTGGATGCCGGAATACGGAATGCAGCTCGAGCTTGACTGGTTGAAAAATATGAGCGACTGGATGATCTCGAAGAAGCGGTACTGGGGTCTGGCTTTGCCAATTTTTGAATGCAGTGAATGCGGACACTTTGAAGTCATCGGCGGCATTGAAGAACTGAAGGAGAGGTCCGTGGAAGGATGGGACAAGTTCGAAGGACACTCCCCTCACAGGCCATGGATCGACCAAGTCAAAATCGAGTGTGCAAAGTGTGGCGCCAGGGTAAACAGAATCAAAGATGTGGGCAATCCCTGGCTCGATGCCGGCATCGTCCCCTATTCCACCATGGGCTATCTTGAGAACAGAGCGCACTGGGAAAAATGGTTTCCAGCCGATTTCATCACAGAATGTTTCCCCGGGCAGTTTCGCAACTGGTTTTATGCTATTCTGGCCATGAGCACTGTGATGGAGAACAGGGAGCCATTCAAAACGGTGCTGGGGCACGCGCTGGTCCACGATGAGCACGGTGAAGAGATGCACAAGAGCTCGGGAAATGCCATCTGGTTCGATGATGCCGCGGAAAAAATGGGTGTTGACACCATGCGCTGGATGTTCGCCGAACACAATCCATTCACCAATCTGAATTTCGGCTATGGACCAGCAAAGGATATCCGCAAGCATCTGTTGACGCTTTGGAATACATACGCATTCTGGACAAACTACGCAATTCTCGATGATATCGATCCCGCCGAACTACAGGCCGATCGCTCTGAAATGGCCGAAATCGATCGATGGGTATTGGCAAAACTTCAGGAACTGACAAAAATTGCACGTAAAAACTACGATGAGTTCACCATTCTGACATTCATGAAGAAAGCCGAAGAGTTCATCGATGATCTTTCCAACTGGTATGTGCGCAGAAACAGAAGAAGATTCTGGAAAAGTGAAAAGGATAACGACAAAAAGGTCGCTTATTACACGCTGCACAAGGTGCTGATGGCGCTTATCAAGCTGCTTGCACCTGTCATCCCGTTTATCACTGAGGAGATCTATCAGAATCTCGTGGATACGGATGACGAATCCTTTCCGGAATCCATTCATCACTGTGACTTTCCTGAAGTAGAAGATGCATTTGTGGATGAAAAACTCGTTGCAGAGATTGATCAGGTGATCGCCATAGTGAAGGCTGGCAGAGCCTTGCGCAGTAAAAGCAACATGAAGGTTCGCCAGCCATTATCCGAACTGGTCGTGCGGCCGGATGCTTCGATGGACACAGCCTCACTTCTAAAGTATGAAGATCATATTAAGGAAGAACTGAATATCAAGAAGTTGAGTTTTGTAAAAGAAAACTCTGACCTGGCTCAATATGAATTAAAGGTCGACTTCAAGAAATTAGGACCCAAATACGGCAAGGATGTTCCGCTTATTCAGAAGGCGTTGTCTCAGATGAAACCGGATGAAGTCGCCAGACAGGTGAAGGCGCAGGTTCACATTGAGGTTCCGCTTGGAGAGAAAAAAGCAGTACTGGAACCTGATGAGATCACTATAGAAACGAAAGCAAAGGAGGATTTTGTCGTCCTCGAAAGCAACGGCAGCCTGCTTGGATTGAACACACACCTGAGCGAAGCGCTTCTTTCCGAAGGTGTCGCAAGGGATCTGGTCAGACACATTCAGGAACTGCGCAAAGAGGCCGATTTTGAGATGAATGACAAAATACATCTCTTTCATGATGCCTCCGAAAAGGTACGCCTGGTTTTCGAAAAGCATGCCGACTACATAAAGGCTGAGACGCTCTCCCTGGAAATTCATGATACATTGGAAAGCGATCTGGTGCAGAAGGAGATCAAGCTGGGATCTGAAAAGCTGGTTATCGGTGTAAAAAAATAAAGAAAAAAGCCTGCCAGTGCGTTTTCGCACGGGCAGGCTTCGACATTTATATAAATTTCAGTTATTTAAAAAGGTTAAAAACTCTCTACAGCCTCATCCACGGAATTAAAGGTTTCAAATACTGTGATGAGCTTGGTAATGATCAGAAGGCTCTGAATCTTATCAGTCACATTCGCCAGCTTCAAATCTCCCTTGTTATTTCGCATCGTCGTTAAACCACTGATCAAAATACCCAGTCCTGAGCTGTTCATCCAGCTCACTTTGCCCAAATCTGCAACGACTTTTGACTTGTTGTCGTCAATCAGTGCATGAAGCTTTTCATTCAGAACCGTTGCGTCCGGTCCACCCATGATCTTACCGGATAATTCCAGTACGACGATTCCATCCTGTTCACGTTCTTTCAAGTTCATGACAAAGCCCTCCTCTAATTTATTAACTTCTGATTTTTTCTTTTTGTTGTCTGAGTTGCCATTCGACGACAAAAGGACTTGCAACGAATATTGATGAATAAGTACCTATGATCACACCGATAAGCAGTGCAAATGAAAAATTATGAATCACTTCTCCGCCAAAGAAGAAAAGTATGAAAACAACGATCAACGTTGTCAATGATGTTAAAACCGTTCTACTCAGCGTGTGATTGATACTCGTGTTTACGACTTTTTCGAAATTCTCGCGCCTCATGATTTTCATATTTTCTCTGATCCTGTCGAATACTACAATCGTGTCGTTCAGCGAGTAACCGACAATCGTAAGGAAAGCGGCAACGACCGCCAGAGAAATTTCCAGATTCAGCAATGCGAAAACACCGAGTGTGATGATCACATCGTGAAACAATGCGATGACAGCGCCGACCGCAAATTTAAACTGAAACCGCCAGCTGACGTAGATGAGAATTAGTCCCAGTGCCGCAAGGATTGCCCATATAGCCGCTCGTCTGAGCTCCGCTCCGATACGCGGACCAACAGTATCTTTTTCTCTCAGTTCGAATGGATTATCAGCCATGTTTTCAGCAAGTTCGGCAGTAGCCAATTCCGACACATCTCCAATATCCTGCCGTTGTTCAATTCGAATAAGCACTTCATTTTCCGTGCCGATTTTTTTTATTTCGCTGTTTCCCAAATCGATGCCGGACAGGATATTCCGAAGTTGACCGACTTCAATCGGCTTTTCGAATTGCAGACGAATCGTCGCGCCACCCTTAAAGTCGATGCCATAGTTCGGACCGCCGCGTAATATTAAAAATGTAATGCCAATGATAATCAAAGCCGATGAAATCACTGCACCGATCTTTCGATTTCCTATGAAATCAATATTAACATTTCTTAAAAATTGCATATAGCTCCTCACCCTGAACAAGTTTGTGTTAGAAAGTACGCGGACTTGAATCTCTCTTCCATTAACCGTCGCGCCCGCACTCTGTATATCTGATCACCACTGTTGTAATCGGTGGTATTGACTCTAAATACTCAAGGTCTTCAACGACCATTTTGACGTGATAAAATCAAAGATCACGCGTGTCACAACGATCGCCGTGAACATGGATGCGACGATGCCGATAGCCAGCGTCACAGCGAATCCGCGAATTGGGCCTGTACCAAACTGGTATAACACCAGTGCCGTCAACAACGTGGTGATATTCGCATCCAGAATTGTACTGAAAGCCCGCGCATAGCCGCTGTCGATGGATGCGCGAATCGTCTTGCCTGTTCTCAACTCTTCCCGGATCCTCTCGAAGATGAGCACGTTCGCATCTACTGCCATACCAATAGTAAGAATAATTCCCGCGACTCCGGGCAACGTCAGCGTAAAATGAAATGCCGCAAGGATCGCCAGCAGGAATATGATATTCAAGACAAGCGCCACATCGGCGATGATCCCGGAGTACCTGTAATAAATCACCATGAATACGATGACGAGCAACAATCCAACGATTGCCGATGCCTGACCCTTATTGATCGAATCCTGTCCGAGAGATGGTCCGACTGTCCTTTCCTCGATACTCTCCAGTTTTGCCGGCAAGGCGCCTGCGCGAAGGACGACGACGAGGTCCTTGGCTTCATCGATGTTGGCCATACCATCGATCCTGGCGTTCCCGTACGGGATACGTTCCTTGATCCTCGGGTGGGATGCGATTTTTTCATCCAAAACAATGGCGAGATGCTTGCCGACATTCGCGCCGGTCACTCTTGAAAAGATCTTGGATCCCTCCGCGTTGAATGTCAGATGCACTTCCGACTGGCCGGCGGCGGACATGGCATCCCCTCCTCCGCCGGAAACCTGAACATCAGCGGCCTCCAGATATTCACCGGTGAGCTCGGGTTCACTCTTGACCATCAGCAGATAATAATATTCCTTTTCTTCGGTCACCATTGGTTCCGATTTGCTGGACCATAGAAACTCCGAATCACCGGGGATTACTTCCTTGACTTCGGGATAATTCAGTATGCGATTAATGATCGGAATATTCTGCTTGGGCGCCGCCATCAGATTATTGACATTGCCAAAAAGCGACAAAAAGGGATTCTCTTCGAACATCTTTTTATCAACTGATATCGTTGTATCCTCTCCCAGGGAGTCCGCCTCCTCGACGTCCTCTCCAAATAATTCAGCGAGATCGACTTCTTCATCGTCCCGCATCTTTTTTTCAGCCGCAGCGGCACTGTCCACAGGACTCTGTTCCAGAGATCCCAGCATTGTCGTATCCAGTTCCCCGTATTTACGCCGTTTTACAATCTTGTCGATCTTTTGAACGATACTCCATGTATCTTCCCATTCACGCACCAGTTTGAATTCGAGAAGCGCTGTCTTTCCAATAATCTTCTTTGCTCGTCCCACATCCTGAATACCTGCCAGCTCAACGACGATTCGACGAGAGCCCTGCTTCTGGATGGATGGTTCGGAAACGCCAAACTGGTCGATACGGTTACGCAAAACCTCGAGGCTGCGGTTAATCGCATCTTCCGCCTCTTTCTTCAGATCGGTCAGAATTTTCCTGTTTGAATCACCCTTTTTGCCGAAATATTCATTGAGCGATTTTTCTTCGCTACTGATTTTCGATTCGAGCACATCAAAAAACTCAAGATCTTCCTGTTTCGCCTCGCGGTCCACTTCCTGTATCAGACGTTCAAAATCAGCATCTTTTGATTTGGCAACATTATTGATAAATTCCTGAAAATCGACTTCATATACCAGATACGTACCACCCTGCAAGTCCAGCCCTCTCTTGATCGCCTTTGTCGATGTATTATCAACTTTATCGTTCACTCCGACAAGCTTCTCCGCGAGCGCAAGAACCTGTGACAGGCTATCGGGCGACATTGATCTCGATTTTTTTCGTAAATAGCTGTCCAAACTCTCTTCAATCAAAGCAGCCCTGATCTCATCGGGGGACACCGGCGCCATCTCAGAAATTTGCTCTATGTAAGATGCCTCTTTATCCTTCAAATTCTGCAGATTAAAGGTCGGATATAACTGCCATAAAGCAACCAACACAAGAAATATTATGAGCATTGCTCTATAAATGATTTTTCGCTGCATCTAACGTCCACCTCCATTAAAAACTTGGCTTTATAAAATTAGAATAAACTGAAATATAACTTTTTTAGCGCTAAAAGTCAATAGAAATTTCAAAACCCGTCTTCATACTTCTCTTTGAATGACATGATACTGTTGAAAATGGCACGCGCCATCTTCTTTTGGAATGATCTGGTCGTTAGTTTGGCTTCATCCTGTCTGTTTGAAAGGAATGCTGTTTCGATGAGGATGTTCGGCATGGATGCGTTCCACAGCACAACAAAACCGGCTTGTCTTACACCCCTGTCCTTGAGTCCGCAGTGCCCGGAGATCTCCTTCTGAACGATAGCAGCGAAATCCTGGCTCTCCCTCGCGTACATATTCTGTGCCATGGACGAAAGGATGAAATTTTCATGGGACAAATCCGCGTAGTTCTCTTCATTCTCATATTTTATTACCGAATTTTCCAGCAATGCCACTTCACGCGCCTCTTCCGTGTTACCAATTCCCAGAAAATAGGTGCTCACACCATCAAGCCCTCTGTTGTTATTCGAATTGGCGTGAATACTGATGAAGAGCTTCGCCTCTTTGCTATTTGCCAGTTCCGCCCGCTTCTTGAGTTCAACGAATGTATCGTCGTCACGTGTCATCAGCACATCAATGTCGGATTCCCGTTCCAGGATTCTTCTCAACTCCCTGGAAATCGCCAGGACGACATTCTTCTCATAAGTGCCTCTGGTACCGATGGCTCCCGGATCCTTGCCTCCATGACCGGGATCGATGACGATTCGGTCGATGAGCCATTTCTTTTTCTCCTGCTCCAACGCGTTATTGATATCCACAGACACATCGTCTCTCGTTTTCAAAGATAGCAGGATATAGTCGGGATCATCGAGAAAGAGTTGTTTCTCAATGATCGGTTTCCGCAATCGAAATCCAATTTGAGTCATTTCCGGTGTGAGTTGCAGTGGCATGATACTGGCCACCAGACCCTTCTTAATATTTCTTGCGATGGATTCGACATCAATGATTCCACCGTATATATCCACATAAAGCCATCCATGCCTGTCCCTTGTTCTGACCTCATTTGACGTGAACTGCTTTGATACGGCTATTTTGATCAGTGTGCCGTTGGCTTTTTCTTCAAACTCTATCTTCTTAACATTGACGTACGAAGATGGCCTGATGTCAATACGTTCCTTGCTGGCATGGATCGCGATATTGTCCGGGATAATATCCCTTATGATATCGAAGAATTCGAATATAGGAACATAGATCACATCGCCCACCTGAATTGTTTCAACGCTCAATTGAAAAACATCGTCGCCAACCACTACAAACGGATTGAAAGCCGTAACCTTTACACTCCTTTCCTCAATATAGATGACGACCTTTCTCACCTTGCCACTGTAGAAGCTGCGAACCTTCAGTAAATCAACGATGTCATCAACAGATATAAACAGGATGTCGTGATATGTTTTAATGCTTAATTGCGGATCATTCAGGGAGGCTGTCTGAAAATAGATCGATTGGCCGTCGGCCTGGACCACCTTCATAGAAGACAATATGGCAATGCACGAAATAATCAGGTATTTACAGAATTTCCTCATATTGAATACAGTTTGAATACAGTTATCCTTGCGCGAAATGATCGCTGGCGTCTCTTAATATTTTCTTTTCTTCATCGGTCAGTTTCTCATAGCCCACATCATTTATTTTGTCCAGAATCCTGTCGACTTCTCTTCGCATGTCTTTTTCCTCGGGGTCTTCGCGCACAACGGACATATTTTTTTTCTTCCCGGATCTGCCACTGAACATCGAACTGAGCGAGTTCAGACGGTAGCCGAATTTCAGATACAGATATCCGACCAGCATTCCACCCAGATGCGCGAAGTGTGCTGTCCCGTCCTCACGACCTGTAAATCCGAAAACGATCTCAAGGAATACGAAGATAAGCATCCAGTATTTCGCCTTGAGTGTGATAAAAAACGGGAATAGCATGATCTGCCGGTTGGGATAGATCATGGCGAACGCCACAAGCACACCGAAGGTAGCGGCAGATGCGCCCAGTGTTACCGAATTCAAAGCGAATATCATCTGCAGCAATCCGCCGCCGATACCACAGGCGAAGTAAAACTTCATAAACTCCCTGTACCCGAATTTCCGTTCCACCTCACAGCCGAACATCCACAGGATAAACATATTCAGCAGAATATGCCAGAATCCGCCATGCAGGAACATGTAGGTGAACAACTGCCAGACAAATAGTTTTGAAATGACGTTTCTGGGATAGAGCGCAAATAACTGGATGATGATATCGCCGAATATCAATTGAACGAAATAGACGATTGCATTGGCCATCAGGAGATACTTGACGGCCTGCGTGATATTACTGCCGCCAAAACCAAATCGATATTGCGGGGTTTGATAATAGTTCATGATGTGATTCAGAAAATCGCGGATGTCATGTTTTCATCGCGACATCCGCGTCTGTTGAACTCCAATGCGTTTATAAAATACCTATTCTGACGCCGGTACGAATACCGAAGCCGGATGGATTGACTTTATATGAGAGATTCTCTTTTTTCCGGCTCAATTCGGAACTGTCGTAAAATGCTTCAAGAAGCAGTGAAGACCGGGAACCCAGCTTGTACATGAAACCGCCGGTGATCATCCATCGAAATCCACGATAGAATCTGGATTTTGTACCGGTTTTTTCTCCAGTGGTGCTGTACTCACTCTCTTTTGTCCATAGCAGACCATATCCAGCGCCTCCGCCGACTGTATAAAACAGATCATAGGAAGCGGGAATCTTGACATTGATCAAAGCAGTGATGGGGATGAGAGTCAGTGATGATTCAGAATCCAGATATGATTCTTTCTCAGTGATCCCGCCGATAGTCTCGCTGCCGGTGACAACCTCTTTTTTATTGCCTCCTGTAAAAAAGTCGACCCCGAGACCGACATCCACTCTCTCGTCTACGGCGCTGCCGAGTGTTCCTCCGACGATCAAGCCGCCATTTGCATCCTTCGGTCCAAAGTAGCCTATCTTCAAATTAGTGACACCATAACGCTGTTGTGCAAAAGGCACCGACGTGAACGCAAGCAAAATCACTAAAAGCAACGGGATTGATTTTGACATGATTTGTCTCCTCAGATTAAACTTTCATTTTATTAATTTTAAATGAAAAAGTCAAGCGAAAATTGACCGATACCAGGTGTTATGCCAACAACTATTAAACGAATCAAAAGACGAAAAGTTGTCATTTGTGAATAATATCTCCGCTTACTGCCAACCGAAGCCCACTAGCTTCCATCGCCAGCCACGGTTGCCGCAGTTGTGAAGATTCAAAGCCAAGCGGTGGGATTTGTTCATGCATATGTCTCGAGGAAATGCAGAATTACTCGAGATAAGACCTCAGCGTCTTGCTCCTGGAGGCATGCCTCAATCTTCTGAGCGCTTTCTCTTTTATCTGCCTTACCCTTTCCCGGGTCAATTCGAATTTTTCTCCGATTTCTTCGAGCGTGAAAGGCGTTTCCTGATCCAGCCCATAGTACAGACGAATAACCTCAGCTTCGCGATCATCGAGCGTATCCAAAGCTCTTCTCAGCTCTATTTTCAGAGATTCATCCATGAGGACATTGTCGGGTGATGGCTGCGCCTCATCCTGAATGATATCGAGAAGCCTGTTCTCTTCATCCTGGTTGAACGGCGCGTCTAATGATAGCTGTTTGTTCGCGAACTTGAGCGCCTTTACCACCTCCCCGCCGCTCATTTTCAACGAAGATGCAATCTCTTCATGAGACGGTTCGCGTTCAAATTCCTGCTCCAGGATACTGAATGCCTTACCGATCTTATTGATCATTCCGAGACGATTGAGAGGCAGTCTGACGACGCGGCACTGCTCCGCCAAAGCCTGAAGTATCGACTGCCTGATCCACCAGACTGCATAAGAAATAAATTTAAATCCTTTATTCTCATCAAATCGGCTTGCGGCCTTGATAAGCCCAAGATTGCCTTCGTTTATCAGGTCTCCAAGCGTCAATCCCTGATTCTGATACTGTTTGGCAATACTGACGACGAATCGAAGATTCGCCTTGGTCAATTTTTCCAGAGCCTCATCATCGCCTTTTTTGATTCTTTTGACGAGCTCAATTTCATCCGAGGGTGCCAGCAGAGATTCGCTTCCGATTTCATACAGATACTGACTGAGAGATCGATTCAAATTACCTTGGGAGCGAGGGGTCTTCTTTGCCATAAAGCCGTTCTGCCTTATACGATTTGGCCTGAATTACCATGAAGTCACCCGAGTCTGCATGCTTTCATTGTGTTTTTTAAATGATGTAATGCTTTGAGTCCACCCGGGGTATCAAAACATGTGTTCCATTCAGGCCATCCTGACGCTGATTACCAGTCCATTCGTCGAACAGTAAGAAACGAATATACAACTTTTTCAAATTCATGTCAACCGCATTTTACTCTTTTTTATTTCTACAGCACAGGAACAAGAAATCAGGTTAATTTTACAACATCACTTTTTACCTTGACAAATATAAAAATGATTTATATATTTTACAAAATCATCCAGAACTACCATTGGGGTGCCAACGTGGATATATTTGAGAAATGTTATAATTATACCAGAGCTGAAGAGGCAAAAAAAGCGGGCTATTATCCATACTTTAAAGCGATTCAATCCGGGGCTGGGTCCACTGTGATGATCGATGGTCGTAAGTTCATCATGATCGGGTCAAACAACTACCTCGGGTTAACCCAGGATCCACGTATCATACAGGCAGCCACAGATGCCCTGCATCAATTCGGTTCCGGCTGTACAGGTTCGAGATTTTTAAATGGCACATTGTCTTTACATGAAGAGCTCGAAGACAAGCTTGCTAATTTTGTCCACAAAGAAGCAGCGATTGTTTTTTCAACTGGCTTTCAAACAAATCTCGGCACGATTTCCACTATTGCATCGAAAAACGACCTGATCTTTTCGGACAGGACCAATCATGCCAGCATCGTCGATGGCTGCAGGCTTGCTCTGGGCAAAGTCATCAAATTCAAACACAACGACATGAAAGATCTGGACCGTGCGCTGGGATCCAATGGCTCTGATTCAACCGGAAAGGTCATCGTTGCCGACGGTGTATTCAGCATGGAGGGAGATATTATCAACCTTCCGGAAATGGTACCAATCGCAAAAAAACATAACGCGAGGATCATGATCGATGACGCGCACTCTATCGGTGTTCTGGGCAAAGGCGGAAGAGGCACTGGTGAGCATTTCGATCTCGAAGACGATATCGACCTCATCATGGGTACTTTCAGCAAATCATTCGCTTCACTCGGCGGATTCATCGCGGGTGAAAAAAGAGTGGTTGAATATATCAAACACAATGCCAGATCTCTCATCTTTTCAGCATCGATGCCGCCAACCGCAGTTGCAACGGTTCTCAAGGCTGTCGAAATTCTTGAATCAGAACCCGAACGTATCGAAAAATTATGGAGAAATGCCGAAAAGATGCGGAAAGGATTCAATGAGATGGGTTTTGATACGGGTAGTTCAGAATCTCCAATCATCCCCGTCGTGATCGGCGATGATATGACGACATTCTATTTCTGGCGACTCCTGTTCGATAACTGCATTTTCACGAATCCGGTCATCAGCCCTGCTGTCGAACCCGGAAGAGCGATGCTGAGGACCAGTTACATGGCGACACACGAGGATGATGAACTCGATCAGGTTTTAGACATTTTTCATAAAGTGGGAAAAGAGGTTGGATTGATAACATGAGAAAACTGTGATAATTGTCCTTTGTAACAATATTGGTTACACCTTACACCACAGCTCCGGTGCACGATGACGCCGGAGCTTTTTTATTGACTTTCGCTCATTTTTGTTTTATCTTAATTCAGATGACAGATGCCACAGCAAGACACATTGAATGATGCTGTCGATTCCGGGAATAACATCAATTGAAACAAAAAAGGACAAGACCATGCGATACTATTTGTTGACTATATTATGCATACTCTTCCTATTCAGTGGCTGCAAAGACGCTGAGGTCGAGGAGAAGATCGAACCAAAGCTGAAAGCGCACTTGATGCAGATGAAAGAGAGCAATCGGCTGGATGAACGTGTGACCATTCTATTCAAGATCAATGAGGAGTTGACAGATCTGCATAAGGAAGTTATGAAGGATAAAGGTGTCGAAATCAGCGCCAATATCGGCGATATCTATACAGCGACGATACCAGCCAAATCGATGTACTCCTTTGCGAAATTCCGTTTTGTGGATTACATTCAAGGGCAGACACTTCACAAAGCTCATCCCGCAGACTCTACAATAAACAAAATCAGATAATAATCCCTTCAGGAGAAAAGATCATGAAAACAGTTCTAAAAATATGGCTGTGTCTATTTACACTTTTCTCTTCGCCATTAATCGCAGACGATTTTTCAAAGATTGATCCATGGCTGAGAAATATGATAAAACAGCCGGAAATAATGAAGATATATGGTGTAAGAGATCTCGATCTCAGCAAAAATACCGCTGAGATGCGGACAAGCGTCATACTCAAAACGACATTGAACAGCGAGACGCTTGAAAGTATGGGCATGGATGTACGGGCGAGAATCGGAGATATCGCCACAGCATCGATTCCGATAGCTGAAATTCCGAGACTGGCAGAATTGGATGAAGTCACCTATATCCAGGCACCAAAGCGGATCGAGGCGCACACAGACATTTCAATGTCCGAGATAGGCGCTTTGAACATTTACCAGGACTACGGGATCAAGGGCAGCGGTGTTATCATCGGCATTATCGATACGGGTATTGACTGGACGCATGATGATTTCAGAAACCCCGACGGCACAACGCGAATTATGTATATCCTGGATTTCAGCTCTCCCGGTGATATCGATGGCGATGGCGATCTCGACGGACCAGATGCTTATGGTGGAACACTGTACACAGAATCTGATATCAACAACGCCCTTTCGGGTTTTGGCAATATCTTTCAGGATGATGTTGTCGGACACGGCACGCATGTCGCCGGTTGCGCCGCCGGAAATGGACTGGCAACGGGGAATGGATACCCCGCATTCACATATGCCGGGGTTGCTCCCGAAGCGGATCTGGTGGTCGTGAAAGCCACCCGGAATCAGGGTTCCAGGAATTTCGTCAGCGACGATTATATTGCGGCACTCGCCTTCATCAATGATGTGGCCACGAGCACGGGCAAACCATTTGTGGCGAACATGAGTCTCGGTGGCAGTGATGGTGCTCATGACGGCACTTCACTCGGCGAACAGGCCATCGATAATCTGGTTGGAAGTGGTAAACCGGGCAAAGCCGTGGTTGTCTCCGCGGGCAACGATGGCGAAGACGCCATCCATGCCAGCGGGAATTTTTCACAAAGCGTATCACAGACAGAGATCAATTTCAAGGTGGACACATACCAGAATGAGGCGGGTACATACAACGACTACGTGCTTTTTGAAATATGGTACGACGGTGCAGCCAGTATTTCGGTGAGCCTCGAGGCTCCCGACGGCACGGTCTACGGACCTGTCGCGCGTCGCAATGAACGAAGCTGGCCATCTGAGAACGGAGCGGTATTGATAGATAATGCCAGAGGCGGCGCCTATCCCTTTAACGGCGATAATCAGATCGTCGCTCAGATTTTCGACTTTTCAGAAGACCAGCCTCCCAAGGCCGGTGACTGGAAATTTACGCTCACCGGGAATTCGGGCCGCTATGATCTGTGGCTCTCCGGCGCCTCCATGGATGCCTATCTGACATCCAATATCGACGAATCCATGCTGGTCGCGAATCCCGGTTCCGCTGAGAACGCGATCACGGTCGGATCTTATGTGACCAAAAACAACTGGATCGATCTGGATGGAAAATCCGTGTCACCGGTCCCCCGCCCGGATCTGTACACAGCATCCACATTCTCCAGCCCGGGTCCAACACGCGACTTTCGTACGAAGCCTGAAATATGCGCCCCGGGAGAATGGATCGCATCCTCATACTCGATATTCGCGCCGCCAAGCGGTCTCAATTCCATGTTCGATACGCAGAATGATAACCTGCCGAATGGCTTCATTATGCGCGATGGTGAGCATGCCATGGCTCAGGGCACCAGTTTTTCGGCGCCACATGTCACAGGGATCATTGCCCTGATGCTGCAGCAGTTCCCAAGTCTCGACGCGCTCGAGATCAAGGCCGCTCTCACCGAAAACGCCAGGCAGGACGCCTATACCACATCTCCCGCCAAATGGGGATATGGCAAGCTTGACGGCTACGCAACCATACAGGACCTGTCGGGCGCACTGGCTGAAAAGAAATTTACTGTTTCCATATTCCAGAATCCGGCTCTCTCGCAATACATCGACATTTATCTCATCTCAAAATATCTGCTTGCCGACACCCCGGCTGCAAGCATGCAAGTCGGCGGAGGAGCGGCAACGAATATCAGCATGTCGAAAACAGATGGCCAGATATACAAAGGGGAGTATACTTTCAGTTCCGACGGCACTGCAACGCTTACTGTTAACGCCACAGTTCAGGGTGAGCCGACAACGACGTTGACACGCTACTTCGGTGTTTCATTGCTGAAAGCGGGAACAGGCGGACATGTACAATTTGGAAATGCGTCGCTCATCGTACCGGGTGAAAGTATTGACCGTGATACATACTTCACGATCATCCCGTCCGATATCGATGTTGCTGATCCCGAATGTCAGTCTATCGGGGATCAGTACCAGATGGGGCCGGTCACGCACTCGCTGTCCGGCCGGTCGATGATCGAGTTCAATTACGACCCATCTCTTGAGGACTTAAAATTATCCATCGCCAGACTGGAAGACGGGCAGTGGATACACCTCGATACGCATAAGGACAGGGACCGGAATGTCGTGACCGCACATGCCGAAAAAATGGGCACCTTTGCCGTTTTCATGACCGGTGAGGACGATTTGGACACATCGCCCGCCACTTACGTGCTGCATCAGAATTATCCCAATCCATTCAATGCCAGTACATACATCACTTATACTTTGCCCGAGCAGGCGCATATCAGTCTGCAGATCTATAATATCCGTGGTGAACGTACAGCCACTCTCTTTCGGGGCGTTCAGCCGGCGGGCATTCACAAGATCGAATGGGATGGCCGGAATGATTCAGGGCAGGTGGTAAGCAGCGGCGTCTATCTGTATCGCCTGACATCTGATCACTTCAGCTCGGGTCAGAAAATGATTTATCTCAAGTAGTAAAATGCACTCTCAATTGCAAATTTAGGAGAATCTGGATCATGAAAATTTTAAAATATATTTTGATCATATTTCTCATTGTTCAATGCGACAGTGATAATGGTTTCACGCCATCAGATAAAGAGGTCGAGGAACTGGTGAATGAGGGTTGGGAAAAATTCGGCTATCGTGGCTATGAAAATGCGCTGGAAAAATTTCTTGAAGCCATCGATAAAGACAATAGCTATGCCGAAGCCTATAACGGTGCCGGATGGGCCAGCGCACGATTGACAAATTTAGCGGATGCTGCGAACTACTTTGTCCAGTGCATCGCTCTCAACAGTGCGAATGTGGACGCACACGCCGGACTTGCATTCACATACAATGCTCAGAAAGAGTATCAAAACGCCATCGATCAGGCGAGCAGTGCATTGGGATTGAATTCAGTCTGGATCTTTTCTCAGGACAAGACGCTGAGCCATCGCGATTTGCGCGTCCTTCTGGCAGAAAGCTACTTCGCGTTAGGAAATTTGACAGCGAGTCTCAACCAGGTGTTGATTCTCAATCCATCTTTTAGCGCGGACATAAATACGTTTGATGGCAAGTCATCACTATCAGAGGAGATTGAAAGACTACGGGGCATTATTTGATCAGCTGAATCATTCGACTCATAAAAAAAGCCCGGACGCTGATCACCGGGCTTTTCTATTTTCTATTCAATTATCAGCTAAAGTGAAATGGCTTAATCGCTCGCCATGATGAACAGCGGTTTTGATTCGAACGATTTGAAATGGGGCCGCAATCGATCTACATTGTAATATTTTTCTACATCCACGACCTTTTTGAAACTCGTTACGACTTCGATGGGTGCGTTATCATAACGGCCATTGTTGAGAATAGTAAGGCGTCCGTGAACGCCTTCAAGTATCAAGTCGAGGGCGAGATTCCCATAGGCCATGGGAACGATGGAATCGATGGCATCCGGATCACCGCAACGCACCAGATAACCCAAACGTTGATTGATAACATTGACGCGCTTGCCCTTGTTGTATTTAGCAGTTAACTCCTTGAGTTGATTGGAAATCAGGTCGCCTACACCGCCCAGCTTTTTATGACCGAACATGTCCTGTTCTTCATCCTGGAACGTCATTTTCCCACCTTCAAACGCCACACCTTCGGATACCAGTACCACCGAATATGTGCTTGGATTCGTCACCCGATCCGCAACAAGGAGCTCGGTCAATTTTTCAATATTAAATGTATATTCCGGAATCACGCATCTGTTCGCTGCACCGGCCATCGTCGGAAGCAATGCCGTGAATCCAGCATATCGTCCAAAAACCTCGATCACAAGGATACGCTCATGCGATCCGGCCGACGTTCTCAGACTATGCGTCATTTCGATCGTACGCGTAACACAGGTGCTGAACCCGATACAGTAGTCGGTGCCTGGTACGTCGTTATCCATCGTCTTGGGTATGGCAATGACCTTAACGCCTTCACCGTGAAGCCGCACGCCATAGCTAAGCGTGTCATCACCACCAATCGGGATGAGATAATCGATTCCAAGAAAATCCAGGTTTTTCAGCACATCCGGCGTCAGATCGCTGACTTCATCCGTATATTTGTCCTTGAGATGCTGGGGAACAGAAGCCTTGGGCACATGGCTCGCTCGCGTCCTCGATGTGTGTAAAAACGTGCCACCGGTTCTTCCCACCTTGTTCACCATCTCCTCGGTGAGTTCTATGTAATGTTCCGAGTTGTCCGCTTTTTTGTCGGGATTGATCCCGATCATCCCGCCCCAGCCTCTTCGAATACCGATCACGCGAAAACCTTCGCGCAACGCGCGAATGGTGACCGCGCGAATTGCCGGATTCAATCCCGGAACATCGCCGCCACCGGTTAAAATCCCAATAACGCCTTTCTTCGTCTTGATGTTGCTCATGTTGATCACTCCATTTTTTCTTACTTATAAAAATCCGAATTAAGAATATAACTTTTTTCGGGCACATTGTCAATGATTTTATTGAATAATCACGGTAATGTATCAATTACTCAACATCGAAAATGGGCATTGCTCTGGCTCTATTGCAGCAAAGCCCTGACTCATAGCGAACTTCGATCGTCCAAGACGCGTAAAAGAACAGAGGATTGCCTATTGCCCAATATTCATTATGTTGAAATAGTCAACGGAGGAAAAGATGCCACTGGTGTATTCAACAGGAAAAGGGGAAATATGCCCCGGCTGCGGGAAGCCTGTCGATGCCTGTACATGCGAAAAACAAAGTACGGTCTCGTCTACTGGCGATGGTGTCGTACGCGTCAGACGCGAGGTGAAGGGACGAAAGGGGAAAACCGTAACCTCTATCTCCGGACTTGCGCTTGAACCGGATAAGTTGAGGGACTGCGCCACCGCACTGAAAAGGAAATGTGGAGCCGGGGGATCTGTCAAAGACGGTATCATTCTGATTCAGGGCGATCATTGCAACACCATCGTCGAAGAATTGAAAAAGAACGGTTTCAATGCAAAAAGAGCAGGTGGATAATTGAGACAATCTTGATGCTATCGCATTAAAACAGTGAGAGCTGTGAGTCTTCACCATCTTTTTCAGCGGTGCTTCTTTTTTTCTTCATCACATTCTTTTTATTCTCCAAGAGCTCTTCTTCGATATCATTTAAAAAACGTGAAGTTGGCCTTACTTCCTGTTTACCATACATGAAGCGGGTTTTCGCCAATGTGAAGATGAGCTTATGCTGGGCCCTCGTCATCCCCACATAGAAAATCCTGCGTTCCTCATGAAGCTCCTCTTCCGTGTCCTCATCCTTGATCCGGGGAAGAATTCCATCCTCACAACCGGTAATAAAGACAACCGGAAATTCCAGTCCTTTTGAGGCATGAATACTCATCAACGTCACTCTCTCCGACCTCTCATCATATATATCTGTTTCACCCTGAAGTACTATCGATTCGAGGAATGTTTTAAGAGATCCTTTGTGAGCTTCAGCCATTCGGGATATCTCTTCCCAGTAATAAGATCTTTTGCCGTCATTTCTGTAATAGGCACTCATTCCGGAAATCTTCAACAGGTTGACGATCAGTTCTTTGGTGGACATTTTTTCAGCGTACGTCCTCAGCCGGTTTATCTTGTCAACCAGTGATGCGACCGGCTGCTGTTGAGTCGCACTCAGTGCAGATATCCGGTCCACTCTCCGAATGGCGTCCCAGAGGGAGAGGTCGTTCATGCGCTTATACTTAGACAGTATTGCTATCGTTTGTTCTCCGATTCCCCGCGGAGGATTATTCAACACACGATAGAGATCGAAATCGATCCACGGATTCTGAATGATGCGCAAATATGAAAGAATTTCTCCCGGCTCTTTCCTCTCCCAGAAAGGCACCTCTCCAATTGACTGGTAAGGGATCCCGGACCGGATGAATGCCTCCTCCAGTGCCGGCAGTTGCGCGTGCAATCGGTACAAGACGGCGATATCTCCAAATCCAACGCCATAGACGGTTTCATCATTTTCGGCTGCCCGTCCTGAATCGACCGAAAAGAAACTGGTTGCGCCGATCAGCTTTTCGATCCGATGAACAATCGTCTCAGCCTCCGCCTTCTCCGTTGCAGTGCGGAATATTTCAATTTTATCCTCACTGATCATATCGGTCCAAAGCTTGAGATCGCTTCTTTCTGGATTTTTTTCAATCACCTGTCCCGATGCAGACAAGATCGACCTGTCGGACCGGTAGTTCTTATCCAGAAAAACTGTTCTTGCCTCAGGGAAATCTTTTTCAAACGTCAGGAAATAGTGCGCATCCGATCCTCTGAAACCATATATCGCCTGATCCGGATCTCCGATGACGCACAGATTACTTTCCGGAGTCACGAGCAATTTCAGGAGACTGTATTGAGGGAAATTGATATCCTGGTATTCATCAACAGAGATCCATTTATATTTCTCTCTGTATTTTTTCAGTAGATCGTCTCTTTCACGAAACAACAGAAATGGCTGCATGATGAGATCATCAAAGTCAAAGAGATTTTGTCTTCTCAGTTCTTTCTGATATAGCGCGTACAGCTCCTTGGCAGCCGCATCGAGATCAGCCTCTTCGGGAAGAAGTAAATGACTTTTTGCATCGGAGATATCCTGCATCAGCTGTTTCAACTGAGCCGTTGTCAGGTCTTTTCCAAGACGCTTCAGGATATCCTTTCTATAATTATCATTCAGTATCGAGAAACCGGTTTTATATCCGACAGCCTCATAATCGTTTTTCAGAATGGATGCACCAAACGCGTGAAAAGTCTGAATTGTCATGACATCCATCACATCGTCTTCGAAGAGCTGCCCGAGTCGCGACCGCATCTCCTGCGCCGCCTTGTTGGTGAACGTCAAGGCCAGGATCGAGGAAGGATCCACTTCTTCGTCCTGTATCAGGTAGGCGATCCTGTAGGTGAGTGTCCTGGTTTTCCCGGTCCCCGGCCCGGCAACGATCACCAGATTATGATCGACCGATGTGACTGCGCTCAGCTGCTTGTCATTCAATCCGTACGGATTCCTCTTCTCTTCCGGTAATCCGTTCGCCTTTTCCACGGGAAAAACATTGAGGATATTTTCGCGAAGGTCCGCATCTTTTACCCGATACGGCTCTCGCTTGTCCTGTTTTTCACTTTTTTTTTCCGGTATCTCTTTATCGATAAACAGGCTTTTGGTCCCGAAATTCTCGCGTTCCCTTGCTGTGAAGATCTTTATCGTGCCGAATTCACCATCGTATCCGGCATCGATCTGCAAATCAGATTCTCGCATGCGACGTATCCCCTCTGCCAGCAAGCTTCCAGACGATTTCTCCAACTCGCTCAACGTAATGTCTCTCAGAATGTGCAACTCCGAACCCAACTGGGAGAGCATTTTTTCATATTTCTCCCGCACACCCTTTGTATTCGGACCTCTCCCCATAACCTCTGCAATGATCTCCGGAAGAGGGATAAGACTTTCGAATGGCAATGCCCGGAGGCTCTTTTCGCCGGGTTTACGATCCGCAAGCTCTTCGATCCGGTAAGAGACTCCGCGTGTCACATCTTTCCCGCAGACAGGGCATTTCCCATTGTGCGCGAGCGTCTCTTCAGGTGACATACGCGCCTCACATTTTCGATGACCGTCGTAATGATATTTACCCTCCTCGGGAAAGAATTCGATCGTTCCACCGAACTTTTCCGGTGCACCAGTCTTCATCGCATCCAGCATCGCGGGAAAGGACATGTCACAGAGAAAGATATTTGATTCCCGTGCGAGTTTCTGGGGAGAGTGCGCGTCGGAGTTCGAGACGAGGGTATATTTATCCAAACTTGACACCCGCCAATTCATCGGGGGATCCGATGACAGACCCGTTTCCACTGCAAAGATGTGCTCACTCAGATCATCATAGCATTCCTCGATCGAATCAAAACCGGACTTCGAACCCATTGCCGAAAACCACGGGGTCCAGATATGCGCGGGGATCAGCGCCGATCCGTCCCCGGCTTCCAATACGATTTCCAGAAGATCTCTGGAATCCAACCCAAGAATGGGCCGGCCATCCGAGCGGATATTGCCGATTTTATCGAGTCTTCCCTGAATATCCTTTGCCGCGTCAAAAGAGGGCACAATAACCACATTGTGTACTTTTCTGACCTTTTCACCCTTCTTGTATATGTTGCTGATCTCCGTAGAAAGGATGAATCGGACCGGATTTTCACAGGATTTGAAGACTTCATCCTGAGTAGCCTTCCTGAAATCGGGTTTAAGTTTGAAGAGACCATCCTCAGCCGGCTCAAGCTTTTCCATCAGTTCGTCCAGCCATTCCGGATGCGTGAAATCGCCTGTTGCCACGACCTGAACACCCTTCAACTGCGCCCACTTATTCAGATGTTCGAGATTCAGTTGCTTACTCGTCGCCCTCGAGTAGTGAGAATGTATATGTAAATCAGCAATGAAAGTCATTACGCGTTATCTCCTGCGTCCTTCATCTTGTCTGCAAATTCTATCGCTTCGAACCGGTTGAATCCATTATCGATTGCGAGCTGCTTCCAGTCCGGTTTCTCCGGCAGTTTGTTCAGCAATTCCATAATCAGCCTCGTCTCTTGTCTGGAAAATTGCATCGCATAAGCGACATAATCGAGAAAGGCCTCCCACGTTATTGGTACGATCTCTTTGACGATACTTGCAATGGCTTCTGCAAAAACGCGGATCTCATACTGCGCGTGGCGATCGATTCGCAAATGGATGAAGTGCAGCAGATTCGCGAGATCGATTTTCCAATACCATTCGGTATAGAGTGAAAGCGGAAGATGGATGCGCGCCAGTTCTCTTGCGATATTACTGTTTTCCATCTCCTCGTAGTCGGTCCATGATTCCTGTGCATGTTTCGTGAGAATGTCGAGTACGCGTTCTCTGAGTTCCTCTGGAACGGAGTCATCCGATCGTCCCTGCTTGTTGCTGCTGGATTGATAATTGATCGCATCGGGTTCAGGTATGTAGAAATGATCTATTGCTTTGGAATATCGCAGCGAATATTCATTGACACTCGCCGTCCGGTGACGAATCCACTGTCTGGCCACAAAGATAGGCATTTTACAATGGAACTTGAACTCGACCATCTCGAACGGGCTGGTATGCCTGTGTCGCAGCAGATACCGTATCAGTCCCCTGTCCTCGCGCACCTTCTTTGTCCCTTTCCCGTATGAGACCCGGGCTGCCTGAACAATGGCCCCATCGGAGCCCATGTAATCCACCAGCCGGACAAATCCATGGTCCAGACACTGTATCTCTTTATTCAATAACGCTTCCGCCGCTCTGTTCAGCTCACCCGACATATTTTCTCCTGATCGTTAGGTTGCATCGCAGACCGCTTCTTTGCCATCAACAAACCGGTCCTGGTAAAAAGCAATATAAAAAAAAGTCAAATACCAATCAAGGAATTTTACAGCCAATCTATTTGAAGCTGCTCTTCCGGAGTGTACAATCGTCTGTACAGCAGGAAAAGCGTCATCATGCACGAGACAGTTACCGAGGCAGCAAGCATGTACATGATAATGATTTGGTAGCGGACAGACTGCTCCGGTGCAACGCCGCCAATGATCTGTCCGGTCATCATACCCGGCAGCTGCACGATCCCTACCACCATCATCGCATTGATCGTGGGCATCATCGCCGCACGGGCCGCTTCACGCAGCAACGGAATGATCGATTGAAATGGACTCGCACCGAGCGCCAGGGCAGCCTCAACTTCAGTCCGCCTGCTCCGCGCCTCACTAACCAGGCGATCCACTGAAAGCGCTGCGGCATTCATTGCATTTCCGAGCATCATACCACATAGCGGGACCAGGTATTGCGGTTCGTACCACAACGGCGCACGAAGAATGATCAACATCAACGGTAACACCGTTATCACGGCGCCTGTAAAAATAGAGACCGTAATGATCGGAAAAAGTCCGGAGATTTTCACATTCTGACGCTTCACCGCATTGTATCCGGCGATCAAGGTCATGACAATAATCAAAAAAAGCACGAAATACCATTTTCGCACATTGAAGATAAACTTCAACACATATCCGATCATTAACAGCTGCGTAAATGTTCGGAACGTGCCAATCAATATGTCCCTGGCGATTCCGAGCCTGGATTGGAGCGAAATTGCCACGGGGATCATGATAAATATGAGTGCGATCGCGACATCCGTATAGTCCAGTGAAATATAATTCATATCTCAAGCTCCCCGCTGATAAAACGTCGCCCTGTATCTGTCTGCGGATATTTGAAAAAAGAGTCCGCAGGGCCATGTTCGATGATCATACCATTTACGAGCAGACATACGGTGTCGGCAATGTACTCCGCGTGTTGAAGTATATGCGTGACAATAATAATGGAAAGATGCAATTCCTTATTGATTTTTTTCACCATATTGAGGAGATTCTTGGATGATGACGGGTCGAGAGCAGATGTCGGCTCATCGAGAAGAAGGACATCTGGATCATTGGCGAGCGCACGGGCCAGGGCAATGCGTTGCTGCTGTCCCACTGAGAGTGACTGCACATCCCTGGCTGTTTCGATGCTTTCGAGCCCGACCGATTGCATCAGCGACGCAATCACGGAATCAGGCAGATCCCTCTTCAACAATCGGGGACCAAACAGTAAATTGTCTTTCACCGTCCCCCTGAACAGAGCCGGTACCTGAAACACCATGGACACTTTCTGCCGTAATTCCCTGGGAACAATTGTCGATATGTCCTGACCATTCATGAAGATACGCCCCTCATCCGGACTCTCCAGACGATTCAGCAATCTCAGAAGCGTTGTCTTGCCGCTTCCGGATGGTCCCAGGATCACCTGGATACCGTCGCCACACGAATCATAACAGAGATCTCTTAAAATGGTTCTCTTTTCTTCTCCGCCATTCGCGTTCCGGCAGCATTTAAATTTGCTGACATGATTCAGTGAAAATATCATGTTCTTTTCTCGAGCGTGTTCTTCATTTTGACATATAGGGTAAACGGTTAACGGGATCGTTGTATTCGGCTATTCTTGAATATAGCATGTCAGCGAATGACAAACAACCAATTAATGCGAAACTGCCCGAATCCTGTCGTTTTCGTCACAACCTGGTAGCGTCGATTGGGGACATGCAATAACGGGGAAAGCACCTGACGTGAAACAGCTTCTGCCATATATAAAAGCCAGAACCGGTGCTTCTGCCGGCTCTGGCTTTGATGAAAACGTATAGTTTTTTCAATCACTTCAGCAGCAGCATTTTCCTTGAATCAACGTAGGGTGAATAGTCGCTGCTGTGTGGATTGACATATATGCGATAGACGTAAAAACCACTCGCGACCGGGACATGATACATATCGAGCCCGTTCCAGTCCGTGTGATGATATCCGGCCTCTCTTACACCATCGAACAGCACCACTTTCCTCTGCCCCATCAGATTGTATATCTCCAGAATGACATCCGATTCAACGGGCAATCCGAATGAAATATTGGTGCTCATATTGAAAGGATTCGGATAATTCTGATTGAGATGAAAATGATCGGGTATCAATCCACTTCCCGTGGCGTCAAAGGTCGATGGATCGCTCTCCATGGCCACAATACCATTGTTGCCGAGTACTTCAATGGCGGATATTTTCGGATCCTCCAGTCCCCGAACAAAATCGATGTTCAATTGATTGTCCAGAACCGAAACCTGAAATGTCATCGACATGGCAGCTTTTTTACCGACTTCGGCAAATATGTCCAGGTCCTGAATGACCGGGTCACCCTCAATAGTCACCCCAAAAACACGCCGGCCAGCCTCTTTAACATAAATTTCAGCGAAATGCAGCACCACCTCGTAGTTACCGTTCGGTGCATCGAAGAGATAGCTTTCCATTCCCCAACGCTCGGTTCGATACAACAGGTCCTCACGTGTATCGGAAATCGGCAACCTGGTTGAATATGTTTCTCCGCCGATATATCCCCAACTTTCAGGCGAATATGGCTTGTCTGCTTCCCAGACCTGGTCGTCCGAATCGATGTGCTGTTCACCGCCCGCATTCACTCGCATGGTATAATTGGTGACCATACCCACCTGGTAAGAGACAGGAATCTCTGCATTGCCTCCATTAGACATGATCATCAATTTCGCCTCATAGATGCCATCCACCAGCGATACTGATGAAACGGAAAGGGTAATACTGTCCGATTCATTATAGGCGAGCGCTCCGGAATCAGGATCCAACGGATTCAGCCAGGCGACTTCAGGGGACTGAATCTCCCATATCAATTCACCGGCGCCCATATTCGCCATGATTACATTTGCTTCGGTATTATCTTCACCGAAATAGATCATATTTGGCTGAACGCTCAGGAAGGGCTCATCCGGTATCTTGAACAATTCGACAGCACTGATTTGAGGAACACCGGCTACCGGTACAAACGAAATATCGATCGCACCATCTTCGACTTCGATATCGCATGCTTTCACGATGGCGTTCTGCGGATCTGTCTCCGCATTCACATCGAAATTTTCAAGTACGAGACTGTCTTCGACCAGCACATGAAAAATCCGCTGCTCCGGTTCGGTGAGTTCCGATTCGGCAAAATGCAAACTGACGTGATAGAAGCCATTTTCCTGTACGGCAAATTGATAATTCGTCATCTCCGTACACACATCCTGATAGAGTGCATCATCAAATGTATTGATGATATCAAGAGTGTATGCCGTGGAATACCCATCCGAAAATCCGATGTCCGCGAACCAGAGATTATCCGCAATATCGACATAATCCTCGCCACCGCAATTCACTCTCAACGGAGCATTGGCATCATCGAGAGTGAGCTTCAGATTTTCATTATCTCCATTGGTGATGATTTCGAGAACTGCCTCATCCGGTCCCGCCGCCTGATTTCTGTCGACAGTCACTGTAACGGTTTGCGACTCATCCACGGACAGGACGCCGTCAGATGGTTCAACACCCATTACCCAGGGTATGTCGTCCGCATTTGCGGCGCTCCAGTCAAGTGGCGCTGTACCGACATTCTTCACCACGAAATGCCTCTTCGTGAGCAATGAACCGAAAGCGAGTTCGGCCGGATCGATCTCCGGAATCGGAAAATCGTTTTCCACCTGCATGATGACTTTAATATTTTTGTTTCCACCGTTTGATTGAATCGAGACCTTTCCCTCGTAATCTCCCTCCGTAAGTCCGGAACGGCTCACCTTGATTTCGATTTGCTGCGGTTCGTTTTGAAGCAGTGTGCCGTTAGCCGGTAAAACGCTCTTAATCCAGGGTTCATCCGGATCTTCGAAAAGATTCCAGATCAACGGCTTGGCGCCACCGTTTTTAATTTCGAAAAATCTGCTGAATGTCTTTTTGCCGAGTTTCAATTCGGTCTTATCAATCCATAATTTCGGCTCTTGCGATCCCTGTTCTTCAACACTGATCGCTTTGACATTGGAGTGGGCGATGGATATACCTGGCGCCGTGTAAATAGTTTCGAAGAAAATGTCCAGACGTCCGTCGTTCACAGTCACCTGGAATGTGCGATCGATGGCGCGGGCGAATCCCGCTGTCGCGAACATGTCAAAATCTTGCATGACTCGTTTCCCCTCGATACTCACATGAAATATCCGCTGTCCCACTTTTTTGTAATAGAGTTCTGCAAACTTCAACTGGACGACATAGTTTCCATTCGGTACGGTGAAACGGTAAAAGTCCAGTGCATTGCGCTCAGCCTGATAAAGCGGATCATCCACCGTACCCTTAATCGAATATGGATATATCAGTGAATACCCGCCATTGACATGTCCCCAACTTCCCGGACGATATTTTTGATCGCTGGACCAGTCATTGCCAAAGCGGTCTCTGTAGGCTCCTCCTCCACAGTTCACTCTGATCACTGTCTGTGCAATCGCACTCGAAGTCAGTATCAGTGCCAATACTGAAAGCATAATCAGCAATTTAAATTTTGAACGATTCATAATCCCCCCCTGCATGGCATGAGTTATCATTCGTATTATGGGAATTCGTTTTAATACGCATTCTCTATATACAGGCAAAGTCCATATTTTGCTTGTTTTTTTTCCACATTTATTGTAACTTTTTTAATATTAATTTAACAGGCGCTGATTGTATGAAAGATATTGAAAAACTACTTGATCAGGACCATTTCCTGAAGACATTGTTCAACTCGATTCCGCTGGGTGTCATGCTTGTGGATAAAAACCAGAAAGTTCAGGCAGTCAACGACTTCATGCGTCAGACTTTCAATGTATCCGAAGGGACTGTTGTCGATAGAAATATCGGAGAAGCAATTCATTGCATTAATTCTTTATCCGGCACAGGAGTGTGCGCTCTCGACAAGCCATGCAAATGCGACCATTGTAAATTAAAGTCCATTTCTTTATCAGCACTGAGTGGACAAAAGATATCCAGGACCAAATCTGAAATCCAATTGGTGGTCGACGGAAAAGCCCAAAATAAAGACCTGCTGGTTACTGCAACGCCTGTTAAATTTGGAAAAGAGGTCTATGCGCTCGTTTTATTGGAAGATGTCACTGAATTATCAAAATTACGAAAGCAGTTAGATAGCAATCAAGGCATATCCAGCATCATTGGGAAAAATACCAAAATTCTTGATCTCAAAGAGAAGATAAAAGTCCTCGCTGAGGTCGACGCCCCGGTTTTCATTGAAGGCGAAAGCGGTACAGGGAAGGAGCTCGTGGCCAAATCTATTCACGCGGAGGGACCGCGAGCCAATGCACCCTTTATCGTGATCAATTGCGGAGCGATGCCGGAAACCCTTCTGGAAAGCGAGCTTTTTGGACATGTCAAGGGATCTTTCACAGGAGCGATCCGGGATAAAAAAGGCAGGTTTGAGCTTGCGAATGGCGGAACACTTTTTCTGGATGAGATCGGTGAGATTTCTCAAATCATGCAGGTAAAGCTGCTCCGGGTTCTGCAAGAGGGTAATTTTACACCTGTCGGTGGCGAGTCAGAAATACAGGTGGATGTGAGAATTCTGAGCGCCACAAACAAGGACATCACGAAAGAGGTACAGAGCGGCAATTTCCGGGAGGATCTGTACTACCGGATGTGCGTCGTACCGCTATCCATTCCACCATTACGTCACCGCAAGGATGATATCCCCATGCTGGCTAATCACATACTTAAGTTAATGAGCATTGCCGAAAACGGCAAGGCATACGAAATTTCGCCAGCGTCAATGGACCTGCTCCGTTCTCACAGCTGGCCGGGCAATATCAGAGAATTGCAGAACATCATGCAGTTCGCTGTTGTTCACTGCCATGGGAATGTCATCGAGCCGGAACATATTCTGCCGGGATTACAGGGACACGATGATTTAAAAAATGCTCACAGGAAAAGAACCCGCTCGCGAAAGCTCAACGCGAAAAGAGTGAAGGATGCATTGCGTGAGACAAATGGCAATCATCTCAAGGCAGCCAGCCTGCTCGGCGTGTCAAGGTCCACCCTGTACAGATTTCTCGACAGTGTCACGGATTGATGCCATCCCGGTCAAAATCAATATAGGTTCGAAGTATATTCGCCCTGCCGGACCTTACATCTCAAAATTGGCATATTACAGTGTTATCCAGCAGTCACGTGATATAATTATGTGACTAAATTGTCTCATTACTTGACAATTTGCATAATTTATTTTATATTAGGGCTTTTAATTTATTACGATCATGGAGGGAGCATGGAATCTTTGAACGCTTTGCTGGCAAGGACATATTTTGAGAATACACTGGGGCAATACCTTCTCTTTTTTGGAGTCGTCATCCTCAGTCTGGTATTTGGCAAACTTTTCTATTATATTTCGAAAACCAGGCTTCGCAAGCTCACATCACAATCGAAATCGCAGATTGATGATTATATAGTCGATGTGATCGAAGAACCCATCGTCCTGTTACTCGTCAGCGCGGGCATATGGGTCGGTAGCCAGTTCCTCACACTGAGCGCAGGGGGAGAAAAATTCTTCTCCAACATCGTCATCGTATTGCTGACCATGACAGTCGCGTGGCTGCTGGTTCGACTCTTCGATGTACTGGTGACGGTCTATGTCGAGCCGCTGGTGGGAAAATCTGAGAGCAAACTCGACGATCAGATCCTGCCGATTCTGAAAAAATCGATCAAGACAATCGTGATCATTCTCGCTGCAATCGTTGTCCTCTCCAATCTCGGCTACGACATACTCTCCATTCTGGCCGGACTGGGTATTGGTGGTTTAGCTTTGGCTTTGGCAGCACAGGACGCCGTGAAAAATATCATCGGCGGTATCACCATATTCTGGGACAAACCCTTTCAGATAGACGACTGGATTGAAATCGACGGTAAATCCGGCGCCGTGGATGAAGTCGGTTTACGCAGCACACGCATCAAGACAGTTGGGGGGACAACGGTCGTTCTGCCAAACAGCAAAGTGGCGGATAACATGCTCGAGAATTTCTCGACGCGTACCAGAAGACGTCAGGTCGTCAACATAGGACTGACTTACGATACAACCGCAGACCGGATGGAGGAGTCTTTCAATATTATCCGGGAGACAATCAAGTCAGTGGATGGAGTGGATCATGATGACATCCGGATCCGGTTCGTCAACTTTGGAACTTTCTCACTCGATCTGGAGATCGTGTATTGGATTACGGATATGTCCGACTGGGTCATGATCATTCACCGCATAAACATGGGAATCAAGAGAAATCTGGATGATGCCGGGATCGATATGGCATTCCCGACAGAGACGCATTATGTGATACAACAGTCAAAATGAGGAACAGATAATCATTGTACAGAATTTTCGGCCTGATTGGTACGTGTGCTAATCAGGCCGATTTTTTCACATACTATAGCTTGTCGCCAGCGCTTTCTCCCGCTCATGCCTTTCGATGGCAAGCTGAATGAGCCTGTCGATCAATTCGGTATAGGAAATCCCGCTTGCGTCCCACAATTTCGGGTACATGCTTATCTTCGTAAATCCGGGTATTGTATTGATCTCATTCACGATAACATTGTTTTCTTCAGTGAGGAAAAAATCGACTCTCGCCATCCCTTCGCAGCAGAGTACTGTGAAAGCGCGTAGTGCAAGGTTCTGGATCAATACAACCAGCTCATCACTCAGTTTTGCAGGTATTTGCAGTGTGGCGCCCTTCTCATCGATATATTTTGCTTCGTATGAATAAAATTCATGTTGCGGCATCACTTCCCCGGGCACAGAGGCGATCGGATTCTGATTTCCGAGCACCGAGCACTCAATTTCCCTGCCTGCGATGCTTTCTTCGATCAAAATTTTGGTGTCGAAACGGAACGCTTCATTCACCGCATCTTCAAATTCGGCAGCCGATTTCACTTTGCTGATACCAACCGATGAACCCAGGTTTGCCGGTTTGACGAACAGCGGAGTACCAAGCATTCCCGTAACATCCTCGTAATCGATAACTGACTTTTCCGAATATCTGTATGCGAGAAAATTGGCGATCGGGAGCCCTGCATCACGCAGAAGCCTTTTCATCACATCCTTGTCCATTCCGACGGCAGAGCCGAGCACGCCGGCACCTACAAAGGGTATATCCGTTAATTTCAACAGCCCCTGAACAGTGCCATCTTCGCCATACGTCCCGTGGAGTACCGGAAAGATGACATCGATTCCGCACTCCGGCTTCCCATTTGTCACATTGATCAGGCGATCCTCCCTGTCCCCCTGTATCAATGCGATCTCTTCCGTGGATCTGGACAGCTTCACGAGCTTCGGATTATCCGCATTCAGGAGAAAACGGGATGCATCATTGAGGTACCATTTCCCGCTTTTATCGATCCCGATCAGCACGATCTCGTATTTTCCCTTATCGATGGCTTCCACGACATTTTTCGCGGATTGCAAAGAGACTTCATGTTCAGCAGATTTTCCCCCGAATAGTATACCGACTCTGATCTTGTCAGTCATCAGATTTCCCCTGCTTCATGAGTTCCGCGTAACGCGGACTATTTCGGAACCAATGAAGCGCAATGAGCGTTTTGGCATCGTGTATCAGCCCGTTATCAAGCCGGTGATATGCTTCATGAAAGGTCAACTCAATAACCCGCAAATCTTCCAGTTCCGCCTCCACGCCGCCACCCTCAGTGATCTTACAATCATCGGAAACCTCGGCGCAGTAGAGGTAAATCAGCTCAGAGCTGCCACCGGGCGATGCGTAGAATGACTGGATCTCGTTGGCATCCTCGATTTCGTATCCAACCTCCTCGAGGATCTCTCGCGTAACTGTCTCCACCGGAGATTCGCCGGGATCTACTGTGCCGGCGACAACTTCAACGAGCCATCCTCTGGACGGGTCACCGACATAAGCAGGATAGCGAAATTGTTCGGTCAGGATGATGGTTTTTTTTTCAGGATTGATCAGAAGAACAGCAACAGCATTCCCCCTCTGCATGCACAGACGCTCTGTCTCGCGGGAGATCGTGCCGTCATACTTTTCAAATTGCAGCACGGCACGATCCACCTTGAAAAATCCGTCGAAAACACGGTCGACTTTTTTTATAATGACTTTCATTATCTTGTTCTGGCTCTAACATAATCCAGAAAAAGTGAATAGCAGAGGATCTGAAAGATAAAATGATAGATCCCAATTATCACTGAAAATGCGGGTAGCGAGAATTGCGCGCTCTCCGGTGATGCGATGGCGCTTCCGAGGGTCAGAAGGACCGATGATATGAAACTAATCACAACGGCAGAATAGTAAAAGACATTGCTCTTCCTGCCCGCTCTGGGTACAGACTTGGTGTCCCACAGAAACGCGGATCGCGCGATCTCATCAGGAAGACGGCCATTTTGGATGAAAAATTCCTTGATCTGATTCATCGCCATCGCGCTGCCATGCCACGATTGTCTCAATCGTATGATATGCATGAAATAGAGCCAGCCGATGAAGTTTAATACCAGGGCTACAATTACCAGCATTTCTCTCACATGCTGTGTCTGAAAAGCCTGCATGTTCATCTGTGTCGCAATGACGGTGAACACGGCTCCAACAATCAGCAGGAAGTAGTTCACCATTGTGTGACGGTCGTTCATGGCTTCCGAGCAGGTTGAAGCGATATACTCATAATCCTTGAGCAGCAGTTGTGCGACTGAGAATGAATTTTCCTCCAGGCGCGGATTCTTCAATTTTTTTACTGAGCGCCTCCGATAGGCACGTTGATTGCGAAAGGCGAGAAATGTGAGCAGCACGAATGTCTGCACAATAATGAGGTAAATCACAACTGTCTTTTGTTGTGATTGTGCATGAAAAAATGCGGTATACAACAGTATGATTCCTATGGCGACAACAAGGATAACGAGTAAAAGCCGTTTAAAAATGCTGTCAAAGGTCAGGTGCATAAATCTCTCCTTTTTGTGTGATTTAATGCGTGAACGTAATGGCAGCCATGTGCCGTTTGAACAATGTAAAATTGTCCGCGTTGGTTATCATGATACGAATTTTTAAATACAATTTCAAG
>JAZBPW010000115.1:0-7358 GCA_036351795.1 Candidatus Zhuqueibacterota bacterium
AGGAGATACACTACCTCTCTGTTCTGGAAGAGCATTTCACATTTTTCAGGCAGGAGCTGGCGGGCAGAATACGGCCGGTGATCGCCCAGCGCACCTCCGACCTTCTCAGGCTGACAACCAACGGACGCTACTCGCTGCTGGAGCTGGATGAGGATTACAACATCTATCTGTACGATCAGACGCAGCGCTTCCCGTTGGCGCGATTCTCCGGCGGCGAACAGGATCTCGCCAACCTCTGTCTGCGCATCGCCATCAGTCAGGTGGTGGCGGAACGCGCCGGCAGCACGCAGGTCAATTTTATCGTGCTCGATGAAATCTTCGGATCCCAGGATGAGGAGCGCAAGGAGTTGATCCTGAACACGCTGCAGCATCTGTCGTCGCAGTTTCGTCAGATCTTCGTGATTACGCACGTGCCCGAAATCAAGGATGTGATGCCGGTGGTGGTTTCGGTTGAAGATGTCGGCGGTGTGGAGAGCGTCGCGAGGATGGTGTGATTTTTTGGCGCCAGGATCGCGAAGAATCTTTTGAAACCACGAAAAACACGAAAGACACGAAAAAAAAGGAGACGGGGTAAACGGAGAAAAGTAGAACGGGGAATGGAAAACGAGTCCACGAATGACACGAATTATCACGAAAACGGGCGCTGTCATTGCGGGCGTTTCACCGTTTGGTGAAACGCTTGGCAATTTTTCAATATATCATGCGAGACGAAAAGAAAGAAGCCTTACTTGACATCCCCCTTGTTCCCCCTTCAAAGGGGGAAACCTGCTGCTTTAGTTCATCTCAACTCTTTTCGTCATACGCAACGCCATTTTTCTTTGCGTTCTCTGCGCCCTTTGCGGTTAAAAATATCATCACGGTGAATGCTCTCTGGATTCCTCCCGCAGAACGGGACGGGAATGACAACGGGGAGGAAATCGAATATCTGACAATTCTTCATTTTTAGACAGGATTACAGGATAAAACAGGATTTACAATATGATATAATTAAATAACCTAATACACAATCTTGCCAATCCTGTTATCCTGTCTGCTTTTTTCTTCGTGTCCTTTGTGTACTCTGTGGTAATTTACAACTTGCGTTCAATTCGCTCTTGCCACCCGTCGCACCTCGCGGAACACCCGCATGAAATTGGCACCCCAGATCTTTGCAATCTGCTCCTTGGAATAGCCCCTTCTCAGCATTTCGATGGTGATGTTCGGCATTTCCGAGACATCATCGCAGCCATCGATACCACCTCCGCCGTCAAAATCCGTGCCTATGCCAACGTGATCGATGCCCACCAGTTCAACCACATGATCGATATGGTCCACCAGATCGGCCACCGTCGCCTTCTCTTTAGGGTATTTCGCGTCGATCTCATGATACTCTCTGCGAAGTTTTTTTCTCACCTCAGGATCTTCGGATTTTTCCCAGTTATCGTACTTATCCCACAGCGCGGCGAATGCGGAATCGCGTTCTGCGTTCGGTGCCGGTGTCTTCACATAATCCGTGAAAATACATATCTGAATGACGCCACCATTTTCCGCCAGCGCCTTGATCATGTCATCCGTCAGATTTCTCGGATTGTCACAAACCGCCCGGACACTGGAGTGACTCGCGATAACAGGTGCCGCAGTCTCACTGATGACGTCGAAGAACGCCTTGTCCGAAATGTGAGACACGTCGACGATCATTCCCAGTCTGTTCATCTCGCGCACCACCTGCCTGCCGTAGTCGCTCAAACCGTCATGTTCAGGGCCATTTTTATCGTTGGACGAGTCGCAGATATCGTTGTTCGACGTATGGCACAGCGTGATGTAGCGAACGCCCATATCATAATACCTTTTCACGTTGGCAATATCCATGCCCAGGGCGAAACCGTTCTCAATGCCGATATAGGCGCTCAAGAGTCCGGCGTCATGGTTTTCATACGCATCATCCGGCTTCACGGCGAAAGCGATCGTTTCCGGATAACGCTCGCACATGTTCTTCACAAGCGATATCAAATGATCCACCCTGTTCCGCGCCCATGTATAATTTTCAGGCGTTCGGGCGCGTTGCCCCACAAAGGCGGCAAAGAATTCAGCATCCAAACCACCGTCACGCATCCTTGGCAGATCGATCTTTCCACTTCCCTCGCCGCCCGGTATATGCCGCGCACCGATGTCGAATGTGGTATCTGCCATATGCAGCGGTGTGTCACAGTGCGTATCGATGGTGAATATCTCATGATGAAATTGCGTGCCGTTCTCAACAAAATTCTGACAGCAGGAGATCGTGATAAAAATCAATGCCAGGGTAAAATATTTCATTCTCATTGTATTGTCACTCCTGTAAATTCAGTTGCAATGCTTGTTATATACTCAAATGTATTTTCCACTTAAGGCTGATATGATACACGTGCGGTCTATTATCTGACAATTCCCGGGATTGGCAGATGTCGTGAAAGATACTTTCTGAGCGATCATCCGGTGCTCTGCATGGCAGCGGCGATCCCGTTGATGCTCAGGAATAGAGCGTTGCGCATCTGCTCCTTGTCCTCATCATCGATCGCATCTTCGCGTTTCAATAGTTCGAGCTGTAACAGATTCAGCACATCGGTATATGGATTTCTCAATCGAATTGATTTGGCGATCACCGGACTGCGCGCAAGAATTGCATCATCCCCCGTGATTTTGAGAATAGCGGATTCCGCGTTCCTGAAATCGCTCATGATCACATCATGAAATCCATTCCCATCCATGGCGGCGTAAAGAGAGGCGATATCGGGTTTCGCCCGCGCCATTTCCAACTGCGCGTTATCGAGCACGGCGCGAAAAAACGGCCAGTCGCAGTACATCCTGCTCAGCAGAAGCAGATTCTCTTCACTCTCTTCGATGAGCGAATGAAACGCCGCTCCGGTGCCATACCAGCCCGGCACATTGTAGCGCGTCTGCGTCCACGCGAAAACCCACGGGATGGCACGGAGATTTTCGAAATCCAGATCACTTCCCGATTTACGGGATATGGGCCGCGACGCGATGGGCAGATTTCCAATCTCCTTGATTGGAGTGATCCGCTGATACCACTCCCAGAACCCCGGATCTTCGATAAGATCGCGGTACGCCGACATTGAACGCGATGCAACGTCATCCATCATCGTGCGCATACGCTGATTATAACTCTTTTCATCACTCTGAAGATATGTGGTCTGAATCATGGCGTTCACGATCTGCTCGAGATGGCGATGTGCCACCGGAGCCTCTGCGTAGCGAAAAGAGATCACCTCACCCTGCTCGGTAAACCGGATCTTGCCGTTATGGCTCACCCTCGGCATCGCGAAAATGGCCTGGTTCGCCCGTCCACCGCCTCTGCCAACCGTTCCGCCGCGTCCGTGAAACAGACGGAATTCAATATCATAGTCGCGACAAACCCGCGAAAGAGAATCCTGCGCCTGATGCAGCGACCAGTTGGCTCTCCAATATCCGCCGTCCTTATTGCTGTCCGAATAACCGAGCATGATCTCCTGAAATCCGTTCTGCGCTTTAAGGTGACTCGCGTAGATGCTGTCTTCAAAGAGCGCTTTCATAATAGCAGCCGCATGTCCCAAATCGTCGATTGTTTCGAAAAGCGGGACCACATAAAGCGGACTCTCCACTTTCCCGCTGCTCATCTTCCATAAACCGCACTCTTTGGCGATGAGAAAGACCTCCAGCATATCGCTGACCGTATGCGTCATGCTGATGATATAGCTGCCAACAGCATGTGCGCCATGTTGATATCCATCTCGCATCACTTCGAAGGTCTTGAGTACATTCATGGTCGTCGATGAAAGCTTCGTGTCCATTGGCCTGAGCGGTCTCGGATTCGACAATTCTTTCCGGAGTACCGCCATTTTTTTGTCTTCGGACAACTCCGCGTAATTATCTTCTTCCCCTGATACTTTCAGAAGTTCTGCCACAGCGATCTCATGCACTCTGCTGTGCTGACGAAAATCGACCGTCACAAGGTGAAAGCCGAACACCTCCGCCCGGACAATCAGATCATTCAATTTATCCGAGTGCCCGAATTGCATATATTCACCCACATTCAGGCTGTCGCGCAGCAATCTCAGATCCGATAGAAAGTCAGGCTGAGTATAGGAAGTGAGGGAGCGGTCGTTCATCATCCGTTTGATCTTCGCTATCATGTATGTAATTTTCAATCGGAACGGCTCATTCCTGTATTTGCGAACCAATGCGGCATCCAGCATATGACGATTTTTATCATCCTCAAGGCTTTTTATCAGTCTTTCCGGCGTCGCCATCCGTCTTGATGAGACGCTCAAAGTGGTTCGAAGATCTACCAATTCCTGCAGGTACTGCTGAAGTACGGCTTCACGGGCGGATGTCAGCGCAAGACGCGTGACCTCCGGCGTGACGAAAGGATTCCCATCGCGGTCGCCGGCGATCCATGTGCGATAGCGTAGAAAAGATGGAACATCCAAATCCGCGTCATAAAACATCCCGATCGATTCTCTGACATCATTGTAAATACGAGGTACGGCATTCCATATCGCGTTCGTGAGAAAATACAAACCGTAATGGATCTCATCCTGCACAGTCAGTCTTTCCGTTCGCACATCATCCGTCGCCATGAGCACGGCAATTTTATGATATAGTTTTTCGAGGATGCGTCTGGACTCTCGTTCGGAAACATTATCACTGTCGCGCAAACGGGAAAGAAGCTGAGATATCACCCTCTGATGAGACAGGATTGTCCGTCTTCTCGCTTCGGTCGGATGGGCGGTGAGCGTCGGTTGAATATCGACACGCCGGATCACTTCCTTCAATCCGGATAATGAGAGCCCATTTTTTTTGAGCAGGTATACCGCACTCATGATGGACTCTTTGCGCGGACTTTTCTTTGAAGACTCGAGCTCGCGCACCTGATTGATACGGGTGATCTCCTGCCGTTCCGCTTCATTCACCAGATGAAAGTAGAGCGTATATGAACGTATGAGCCAGATGATCTCGTCGAAGGATAATTTGCTGATCAGTGCCTGCGCCTCTGCGTAGACATTTTCGTCTTTACGAAGATTCGCCTCCTTGCACAACGCGCGCAGCCTCTCCGTGATATCATAAATATCCTTTCCGGCCTGTTCCCGGATCACTTCTCCGAGAAGCGCTCCCAACAGGTTCACCATCCGGCTCAGCGGAGGCGTAATGCCCTTCCCCTGCGAGTCGTAACTGATGTCATTCAATGATCGCAGTGATTTCTCCCTTCATATATTCAATTGCCCGCCCTGAGATCAGGACACGATCTCCCCTGTCTTCACAGTGCAGCTCACCACCGCGCGACGACAACTGCCGCGCATTGAGCCTGTTTTTATTCAACCTCTTCGACCAGTAGGGTATGAGCGTACAATGCGCCGATCCTGTCACGGGATCTTCATCCACACCTAGGCGCGGTGCGAAAAATCGTGACACGAAATCGACCGATTTACCAGGAGCTGTAACAATGACCCCTCTTAGCTCCAGGCGTTTCAGCACCTCCATATCGGGCGTGATTGCTTTGATATCATCCTCGGATGCGTACAAAACGAAGTAGTCATCCGCGCACAATATCTCCTGTGGCTTTGATCCCAAACCACGGATCAATTCCGCCGGTGCGGAACATCCGACTGGCGGTTTCGATGGGAAATCAAGGGTGATCAAACCGTCTTTTTTCCTTACTGAAAGAGGACCACTTTTAGACACAAAATGGATCTCGTCAACTTTTTTATCCAGATATTCGAAAATCACATACGCCGTTGCCAGAGTAGCATGCCCGCATAGATCCACCTCATCCACGGGTGTAAACCACCGGATCCGGTATCGATCATCCTCCTTCACGAAAAATGCGGTCTCCGACAGGTTGTTCTCCGCTGCTATCGCCTGCATCACATCATCTTGCAGCCATTCTTCCAGCGGACACACGGCAGCCGGATTTCCGGAAAAGACCTGACTTGTGAATGCGTCGACCTGATAAATCGCAACACGTGCCACTATTTTTCATCACCCTCTTTCTTGCTCTGATCGTCTTTGTTCTTGATGAGAACCTCCAGAATTTCCTCCGCATGTTCGGTCACTGCGACTTTGTCGTATATATGAGAAATTTTCCCGTTTTCATCGATCAGAAATGTGATGCGCTTCGGAAACATGCTGAACAGACCACCGACAGCGCCGTAGGCCTTGGCGACTTCCTTTTTCTCATCGCTCAACAGTATAAACGGCAGGTTATACTTTTCCTTGAATGCTTTGTGAGACTCCACGGAATCAAAACTGACGCCAAGTACGGTGATCTCGTTATCAATGTAGCCCTGATAATTATCCCTGAAACCACACGCCTCTTTCGTACATCCCGGCGTATCGTTCTTCGGATAGAAGTACAGAACGACATCATCCACCTTGAATTCCGACAATGTTCTGGTAGCGCCTGTATCATCCTTCAGCTTGAATTCCGGTGCTTTATCTCCGACTTTTAATTTCATTTTAGAATTCTCCTTCTCACTCGCAGTCACACAACCCAATGACAACATAATCATCAAGCTGATTATTATTGTTTTCATTATAGAACTCCTCAAGTATGGACATCTTATATTCGAATATCTTACAATGCAACACCGTCATCAGTTCCTGAATTTGGTCGAATGTCACAGCTATTCAACATAGAGGTATCTTTTAATCTTCTGAGTCGGCGTCTTTTCGAAAGGCTCTGTCTGTTCAATGATCTTGGATATTCTGGAAAAGGCAGACACCTTTTCGTTCACCTGTTTACGCAAGTCTTCGAGCAGTTCGTTGACAGACGCTTCTATCTTGGTATCGCTTTTCGTGGAACCGTTCAATTCCATATCCAGCCATTCGTAGTTGGGATGAATTCTGGCGACAAGCTGCCCCGCCTGTTGGTAGACCAGAGACTCCATCACATATTCGAACTGATTCAGGACACCCTCGATCTCTTCAGGATAAATATTTTCTCCGCTGGGCCCGATGATCACATTTTTTAATCGTCCTTTGATATATAGATGGCCCTCTTCATCAAAGACTCCCAGATCGCCGGTTCTGAACCATCCATCGTCAGACAGAACCTCCGCAGTACGCTCAGGGTCTTTGTAATAGCCCTTCATGATACTCGGTCCTCTGGCGACGATCTCGCCTTCGCCGGTGTCGGGATTCGGGTTGTCAATGATGATTTCGACTCCTTCGAGCGGCGGACCAGTAGAACGCAGTTTCTTATTATCCGGGGGAGTACCAGCCAGCAGTGGCGATGTTTCGGTCAATCCATAGCCGATCACATAGGGAAAATCCGCCTCTTTCATAAATCTCTCAACATCAGGCGCAACTGCAGCGCCACCGATCGGGAAATATTTCAATTC
>JAZBPW010000116.1:0-29711 GCA_036351795.1 Candidatus Zhuqueibacterota bacterium
AATTATGGTAGATATCCGCCGACAGTCTCAATGTCTTAGTTCTTGGATCATAATGATCCGACAGCTGTCCCGGCGTCTCCTCTATCTCCACATCATGAATGTTATTACTGCGTAATATGTTCTCAGCGACCTGTGCTCCGGACAAACCCGCCTGCGTGCGCACTTTTGCGTACCTGGCATAAGTGCTTTTCACTTTCTGCTGCGCGTAAATCGCCAGTATCATCGCGGGAACCAGCAACATCAGGTCGGTCAATGAAAAAAGACCGAAATACATATTGATCTCCTCATTTTTATCTTCACATTTATCTTCACGTTAATATACTGCGCATGGAAATCAGTTGTTCCACAATCGAAACAGCAGGGCGGCCTCAAACGACATTACCAGATGATAGTTACAGATATTTGAGAAGGATCAGCGTATTGCCGGATTCGCTGTCCGCCACGTAGTCAATGGCATCGACGGTACGCTTGATGATGTGCAGACCGAATCCTCCGGTTTTACGATCCTTGACCGCCATCTCCACATCATATTCGCGATCCGGATCGAATTCAAAACTTTCGCCCCAATCCCGAATAATGATGATGAATTTTTCCTTATCGTATCTCACCTCTGTTTCAATGGAATTATCAGGATTTGAAAAATAGGCGTGTTCTACGACGTTCAGACAGGCTTCATAGACCGTAACTTTAACCTTGCCTATCTCTTTTTGATCCATGCCCGCCTGATTGGCGTAGTGCGTGACGAAATCGCACAGTTCATACAGACTATCGACCGTGCTACCCACACGAATACTATCTTCCGCAATCGCCTCGATTTCTATATCGATTGCACTCGCATGAGCCTCATGAATGTTTGGGGTTGGTGTCGCTTTGTTCCCGGAAGAGGATGCCCGGGTCTTAACAGTCTTCTTTTCAGGTTTGTCAGGTAAAATGACGATATCAGCATCGAACTCCTTCAATGCGTAGGATTCTGTCTCCTCAAGAGACAGATAGGTCACCGCGGAAAATGTCATCAAATTGTTTCTGACGGAATTACTCACATTAACAAGTTTCACATCCCCACCCAACCTCCTGACCTGGCATGTGGTCTCCAGTAGCATGGCGATGAATCTGGCTGGGGGGAGGGAGACATGTGCCATATTTACGACTATTTGCAGATCCCGTTTGGCAATGCATTCCAGGATCGTCTTTTCGACTGTGGGTATAGCGGACGGCAGTTCCGCTCCTCTTTGAAGGATGAGATGTACGATCTCATCATTGCTACCCGTTCGTTGAATTTTCACTAGGCTTTCAGACATGATCTACCTGTAAAAATCAAGCGCATCAACTGCATCTTCATCGGCCCAGCGTTTTTGACCTGTGCTGTTGACGAAGATTCCGGCCTTTGCTTCCAGCGGACACTTCGTCACGCATATTCCGCAGCCGATGCAGAGATCTTCATCCACATACGGATACTTCACATCGTGTTCCCTACCATCCGGTTTTGTTACACGCCGAACCTCAAATTTGATAGCCTTGTCCGATATGGGACAATGTTCCTCGCATACCAGGCAGTCTTCGTTCTTGTACCAGGGGATACACCTGCTTTTATCGAAGTAGGCAGTTCCCATGGGCGTTGCCTGTTTTTCACTTACTGTCAATTCATGGATCGCATCGGTCGGACAGACCATACCGCACAGGTTGCAGTCGTATTCGCAATATCCGTGTCTGGCATTCCCGAGCGGCGTCCAGATGCCCTCCCATCCGCTCTCGAGCCATGCAGGTTGCAGATACCTGCCCATAGTCGAGCAGACTTTGATGCATTGATGACAGCGGATACATCGATCGAGGAATTCATCCTCACTCACTGATCCCGGCGGCCTGATCACAGCGCCTGAGCTCGATTTGTCGACGAGTGCGGTCTTGGTCGCACCGACGGCAAGCAATGCCGTCGCACCCGAGAATACAAACCGTCTTCTGGAAAAATCAATACCGTCGCCCCGCGGTTTGATCCCCGTGGTATATTTCAGCGCGTTTGTGGGGCAGATATGCACGCATGTCATGCATTCGATACACTCATGATGAGAATAGGAGCGAAAATCTGAAGCAATGGCATCCATCTTGCACTCTTTATAACACCTGCCGCAGTCGATGCAATCATCCGTCGTTCGCCTGCGGACGAAACGGAATGCTGAAAAAACGCCGTACAAGGCACCCAGCGGACACAGATATCTGCACCAATATCTGCGCGTCACTCTTCCGAGAAGCAATATGCCGGCAAAGACGATGAGGATGAGAATACTCCTGCTGAAAAGCAATGGTGCCAATGGGAGTATCGTGCCGCGCATCGCACCGTACAATGAGAACAGGGCATCCTCAAAGGCTCCCAGTTTCAGAAGGAGATTGAATATTGCTTCCGCGAATATCGCAAGAAGTGGGTATAAGGATATCGTAAATGATCGGGTGAGTAAAGACAGCGGATCTAAAAACCAGATCAGCTGTACGGAAAAGAGTGCGGCAATAAGCACAATCACAAGCAGCGAATACTTCCACAACCGGTGTTTCCTGTATGAAGGCCTTGTCTCCGCTCTCTCCCTTGAGAACAGCCGGTCGCCGGCATCGATGATCGTCCCCATGGGGCAAACCCAGCCGCAGAAGAACCGACCCAATATCAGCGACAGGATCACCAGCAGAAAACCGGCGGCGAAAATCCTGAAAATAAACTGCCTCGTAGTCAGCATTGTAACCAATGCGACCAAAGGATCTGACCGCAGAAAAATATCATGCGGAATGGACGCGTTAAAGGGAAAAGTTGTTTTTATGAACAGAAAAACGAATAATGACAGAAAAAATATCTGAGAAACTCGACGTGCGAATCGCATCTAGAACCCTGTTGCATTGAAAACACTATTATCCGGACAAATTGAACTCTTTGACTTTGACGTGACTCAAATCTATTTCTCCCAAACCCATCGCATGCGCCTTACGCAGAAATCCAAGATCCATACCTTTCAGATCGAAGAACGAGGCGCCATATGAATCGACAGCCACAGGATCGACTCCGGCTACGATCGTATTGAAAGATTGCACATCGTTCACATTGCCACCGACCGGCCCGTTGCGCATCAGCACATTCACCGCATCGAGGATTGTGAGTGTCGGTTTGACCACTGTATTGATGTCCGCCAGCTTCTGGTCAAATTGATTGTGAATCTTTCCTCGGTTTTCACCGAGGATACCCATTATATTCTTCATCCCCATGGTCATGCGGCTCAACGAATGATGCTTGACGATCGGCACATTGATGAATGCGTCGGCATCCAGAGCGTCTTTGTAGAAATGCCATGACTTCAGGATTTTACCGTTCGGGATGTCTGTTTTCTTGAACTTTTGCGGGAACATATAACTCACATCAGCGCCGGCACTCTCCGCCGCCTTTTGTATTCCGCTCATCACATAACATCTTTTGGCTTCATTACATGTATTATCGAAAACCTTAATCTTGCCGGCACCCGCTGACTTGCACAGGCGAACAATTGCAGCCACGACCTCCGGATTCGTGTTGGCTGCCTGTTCCGGTCTCCTTGCCCATCCGATATTCGGTTTTATGACTACAGTATCGCCCTTTCCGACAAAGCGCGCTATTCCGCCCAACATTTCGACAGCCTTCTCCACCATATCATCCGGAGATCCATTCCGGGCGACTGCCACAGTGCTTGTCCTCTCGGCCGAATTGATCAGCGGCACTTTCATAGTCATCATTGCGAGTGATGCCGCACCCGCCTGAAGACTTTTCTTTATAAATTCTCTTCTATCCATTTGATTCCATCATGTTTTTATGTGCTGTTATTTCAATTGATATTATTATAACATTTTCTAATATAAAAAACAAGAAAAAAAAGCCCTGTTCAATGAACAGGGCCCGTTTTGTAACTCTTATGTCCAAGTTCTTAATTTTGACTGAGCTTTCTGTTGATCAAATCAATTTGATAATTCGCGCTGCGCGCCCATCGTCGATCCTGCTGAGCCGCCATTTTATAATATTTGATCGCGTTTTGAAATTGACCCATGTGTTCATAAGCCTGTCCTGCTTCGAAAGCAGCCTTACCGTTTTTCCTCGGTTTATGCTTGAGGCTCTCGAGGGCATTGTTTAACGCCTCCTGATGGCTACCGAGTTTGTTGTACAAGGCGGCCAGTCTATAGTAGACATTGTCATTCTTTTCACGAACAGCAATTGAACTCTTATAGGCTGAAATCGCACCGTCCGTGTTACCCAGGTTCTGGTAGGCCACTCCCAATGCCTCGAATGCCCGGTAGTTGTTAGGCTCGAGCTCAACAACCTTTTGATACGCGTCAACCGCCTTGGCATACTTCTTCTGATTCGCGTAGATAACACCCAGCTCATAGGCGGCATCAGCGGAAGCCGTATCCGTTTGAACCGCTGACAGACAGGCAGTCAGGGCATAGTCAAGTTGATTGAGCTGCCGGTATAGCTTGGCCATCGCCAGATGCGCGGCCGAATAGAGCGGGTCAATCGTGACCGCCTGCTGATAGACCTGGATCGCTTCGTTGTAACGGCGAAGATTCTTGAGCGCAATACCTTTACCGTAATAGGCTTTCACAAAATTTGGATCATACTGCAAAGCCTGATCATAGTAATCCAGGGCTTCCTGAAACTGTTTCTTCTTGAGAGAAGTGTTTCCCTGATTCACAAATTGCTTGACAGCATTGTCCTTTTGTGATTTATCCATCTCAGCCATCTTTTTCTTATTCTCTTCTTCGATGGCTTTTTTCTTCTTTTCGTACTCCTCCAACTGCTTCTGGTAATCCGCATCCTGTGTAAAACCAGCGGAAGCGACCATGGCAATGAGACCTAAAGGAAGTATCAACTGAGCGAATAATTTCTTGATTACGTTCATGTAGATCATCCTCCTTCCAACAAATAAATAAATTACTAACGAACAATAAAAACAGTGCCGAAGGCGGGACTTGAACCCGCACACCCGATGGGCACTACCCCCTCAAGATAGCGTGTCTACCAGATTCCACCACTTCGGCAATACTGATTATTGATTCTCTTCCTGTGCCGGTTGTTCCTCTGTATCGGAAGGCATCGGCAGGGCTTCCTCGCCTGTCACACCTTCGGTCGGAACCGTTGGCAATACATCCGCAGGAGAAGAGACTCTTCCCCTTTCCCGTTCTTCACTGACGATACTGCTGCTACTACCACCGCCCTTCGTGATCAAACCGAGGAACAGAGACAGCCCCATGAATACGATCGCCAATATAGTCGTTGTCTTGCTTAGAAACGAGGCCGCTCCGCGTCCACCGAAAACGGCACCCATTCCACCGCCGCCGCCTCCGAAGACACCGGCCAATCCACCGCCCTTGCTTGATTGAAGCAGTATAACAACTGTCAAAAAAATACAGACCAGAATATGAATGATAATGAGTACTGTATACATTAACACTCCAAATTATTTATCAATTTTTTCAGCAATTTCAATGATTTTCACAAATGAATCGATTTTCAAACTCGCACCGCCAATGAGCGCGCCATCAATGTTCTCCTGACTCAGCAAATCATTGGCGTTAGAGGGTTTGACGCTGCCGCCGTATTGGATGATAATCTTGTCAGCGACTTCCCTGCCATACATCTCCGCCATTTGCTTTCTGATAAACGCGTGAACATCTTCAGCCTGCTGAGGCGACGCGGTTTCGCCGGTACCAATCGCCCATACAGGTTCATAAGCAATTACGACCTTCTGAGCCTGATCAGCAGAGACACCGGCAAATCCTTTTTCTATCTGCTCACCGACAACGTGTTCAGTACGATCCGCTTTCCTGTCCTCGATCTTCTCGCCTACGCAGAAGATTGGTGTAAGGGTCGACGAAACAGCCTTTTTCAATTTCTTGTTCAGCATGTCATCCGTCTCTCCGAACACATGTCGCCGCTCGGAATGCCCAATGATCACATGCGTGCATCCTGCCGACTCCAGCATCGAGGTTGATACATCTCCCGTAAAAGCGCCGTTCTCTTCGAAGTGCATATTTTGCGCTCCGAGACTGACGTTCGATCCACGAATCGTATCGGAAACGGATTTCAATGCGACGAATGCCGGACAAATCAGTATTTCTACCTTCTTGAAACGTGCAGTTGCATTCTTAAGTTCCCTCGAGAACTCTTCAGACTCGGGAACCGTTTTATTCATCTTCCAATTTCCGGCAATCAATAATCGTCTCAACATAACCACCTATCTTTTTTACAATCAATAAGTTAAACTAGAACATTCTTTTAATCAGATCGACGACGCGATTCGAATATCCCCATTCGTTATCATACCAGGATACAACCTTAACCAGATTATCTTCCATCACCATGGTTGACAGCGAATCGAAAATGCTCGAATGTGGATTGCCAATTATATCCGTAGACACCAGCGGATCTTCCGTATACTCGAGAATGCCCTTCAGCGCGCCTTCGGCTGCCGTTTTCATTGCGGCATTGATCTCTTCTTTCGACGCATTTTTCTTCAGCTCTGCGACCAGATCCACAACCGACCCATCCGGTGTGGGAACGCGCATCGCGAATCCATCCAGTTTGCCATTCAATTCAGGGATCACTTTGCCAACGGCTTTTGCTGCACCAGTCGTCGTCGGAATAATCGACATTCCAGCGGCGCGAGCCCGGCGCAGATCCTTGTGCGGCAGGTCGAGGATTTTCTGATCATTCGTATATGCATGGACCGTCGTCATCAAACCGCGCTTGAGACCGAACTCATCATTCAGAACCTTGACCACCGGTGCCAGGCAGTTCGTCGTACATGATGCATTCGACACAATCTTGTCCGTGGATTTGAGATCATCATCATTGACGCCGAGAACGATAGTGGCATCGATTTCATCTTTCGCCGGAACAGTCAACAGAACTTTCTTCGCACCAGCCTGAATGTGCTTGCTGATCTCGGCATGTTTTCTGAAAACACCTGTGGATTCAACCACAACGTCGATTCCCAGTTCCGACCACGGCAGATTTGCTGGATCTCGTTCCGCCGACACATTCACTGTCTTTCCATCAACAACAATGGCCTTGTCCTTGACCTCGATGACACCATCAAATTTTCCGTGAACTGAATCGTATTTCAACAAATGACCCAGAGTCTTTGCATCTGTAATATCATTTATATGAACAACGTTGAATTCGCTCTGATTTTCCATGATGCGATATACCAAACGTCCTATCCTGCCAAACCCATTGATTGCAACCTTAATAGCCATGTGTCCTCCAACAAAGTTTAGATTTTGAAATGTATCTCAATTTGATGCTCTGTATCGTTCTGACCACCAGTGATCTTTTCCCAGTCCTCAGGGATACAATTATATTCTCAATCCGATACTGAACTTTTCAATCAACTTTCTTACTCTGTATCCAGGCCGGATTGATTTTGAAATATAATTTGGGAAAATACTAAAAAAAATAGTGAATGTCAAGACATTTTTCCGGTTGACAAGCCCTCTTATCTTTTGTATATTCATTTAGCTGCATCCAAATTCTGAATAATTCATGAAACATTACGAAGGAGAGTGGAAACATGACTGATTTTTCGAACAAGCGCGTCGGAGTGGTGCTCGCCGGAAGCGGTGTATTTGACGGAAGTGAGATCCATGAGGCAACGATTACACTGCTGGAACTGGACAAGGCCGGGGCGAAGATCGTCTGTATGGCTCCCAATGTTCCCCAGGCACATGTGATGGACCACAGCACCAGCACTGAGGAGAGCGATGAGAAACGAAACGTCCTGGTGGAATCCTCGAGAATCGCCAGGGGCGATATCAGGGATATGAAAGATGTCGGTGCGGACGAGATCGATGCGCTCGTTTTTCCGGGTGGTTTCGGAGCAGCAAAGAATCTGTGCACTTTTGCGTTTGATGGCGTGAATTGCAAGGTGAACTCAGAGGTCGACAGACTCATCAGAGAGATGCACAGCGCAGGAAAGCCACAGGGTTTTATCTGCATCGCACCTGTGATCGCTGCCAAAGTCCTCGGATCCCATCAACCCGAGCTAACCATCGGGAACGATGCGGGAACAGCATCCGCCATCGAAGAGATGGGAGGGAAACACCTGGACAGACCAGTGGATGACTGCTGTGTGGATCATAAGAACAAGATTGTCACGACACCTGCCTACATGCTCGGCCCATCGATTTCCGAGGTCGCAAAAGGAATCGGGAAATGTGTCCGGCAGGTGCTCGACCTGGCATGAAGTCAGATCATGCGACTCTGACCGACACCTAACACTTTTCTGCAGTGAGGACAAAAATAGACCATGTCCTTACCTTCAATGAATCCGCTGCCCTTGCTGCGTGCGTAAATTTCACTCAGTTCGGCCGAGCAGTGGGGGCATAAAGGATTCATATCATCTCGTTTTACAATAGTGAACGGCAATTTTGACATCGAAACTCACCTCACTCATTCGTTCGTATATAAGTATACATGAAAACCGTTGGTTTGTTGCAACCTGCCGCGATAAATCCTGTTGCAGCAATCTGTTCTATCCCGACACATCTTCGCTCTTCATACTCGTGTCCCTGTACTTCTTCTGCAACCGGGCGAGCTCATTTTTCAGTTGATCGACAATATCCGAATAGTCCGGATCATCGTAGAGATTCCGCATCTCGTGTGGATCCTCTTTCAGGTCATACAGCTCCCATGCATCGATATCATGATAAAAATGAATGAGTTTGTAACGTGACGTTCGAATACCATAATGCCTCTTTGCATCGTGCCAACCGTGCGGATACTCGTAATAATGGTAGTAAATGGAATCACGCCACTCGTTCGGTTCACCTCCACCAGCCATACGGCGCAGTGATTTGCCCTGCATCTCTTCAGGGATCCTGATGCCCACATAATCGAGAAATGTCGGTGCAAAATCCAGATTCAATACCATTTTGTCCAGAACAGTACCCGCAGGTATCTCTTTTGGATAGCGCATCACCAGAGGCATGCTGAGCGATTCTTCGTACATGAATCTCTTGTCATACCAGCCGTGCTCACCGAGGAAAAATCCCTGATCCGACGTATAAACCACAAGGGTGTTGTCAGTCAATCCTTTGTTATCCAGATAATCCAGTATTCTGCCAATACTTTCATCCACAGAAAGCACGCAGCGGAGATAATCTTTCATGTACCTCTGATACTTCCACTTCGAAAGTTCCTGGCCTTCCAGCTTTGCTTTTCGAAATTCTTCACTCACTGCATTGTAATGCGCGTCCCAGGCGGCTCTCTGCTCATCTGTCAATCTGTCGAGAGATCTTTCCCAGTCATCTGCAACCTTCGTGGCATAACGCCGACTCCCACCCGTCCCGGTCTCCTTGTCATAGTCACCCTTTCTCAGTTTGGTGTCGAAGGAGAGGTACATATCCTCGACCCGCATATCCGCCGATTTCGCAGCCTCACTGCGCCCTTCGTAATCATCGAAGTAATTATCCGGAAGAGGAATCTCCGTATCTTTGAACGCATCGAAATATTTCGAATTCGGCATCCAGTTCCTGTGAGGCGCTTTATGGTGAATCATCATACAAAAGGGTTTGTCACCTTTTCTCTTTTCCAAAGACTCTATTGCAAAATCGGTGATCAGGTCAGTCACATAGCCTGTATACTTATTCTTCTTACCATTTTCATCGAAAACAGGATTATAGTACTCTCCCTGGCCAATGAGAATGCGCCACTCATCGAATCCGGTGGGGTCCGTTTTCAGATGCCACTTGCCGATCATCGATGTATGATAGCCGGCATCACGAAGGAGCTTGGTGAAGGTCATCTGGCTGCCGTCGAACTTGTCTCTGTTGTCCCTTAAACCATTCATGTGGCTGTATTTGCCGGTCAACAAAACCGCCCTGCTCGGCGCACAGATGGAGTTGGTCACAAAGCTTTTTGTAAATTGCACGCCCTCAGCGGCAATACGGTCCAGGTTCGGAGTTTTGATGAAACGGCTCCCATAACAGCTCATTGCTGCCTTCGCATGGTCATCACTCATAATGAAAATGATATTTGGCCTCTTACCCGCACTGCACGTCGTCATCGAAAAGGGAATCGCTAATGCTGTAGCAGCCAGTCCCGACTTTTTCAAGAATTCCCGTCGTGTCTGTTTCATGCTGTCCTCTCTTGTTTCAAGTTTTACTGATAATTCTCAATGCATCCAGCCGCAACCGTGTTTTAGTGAATGCATCGCTCAACAATACTCTTTGGGCCTCATACCGTTCGATATCAGCGCCCGCGATATTTTCATTGATATCTTTCAACCTGGAAAGCCGACGAACTTCCGCAGAGTATGTCTGCTCCATTGCATTATGAGCCTCCCGGATAATTTCCTGCATTTGTCTATCCGCATTGCTCTTACACGTATCTATCATTTGCGGTAGTAATTCCGTTCTGAACTCCGGCATATTGATGAATGTGCTATCTGAATTCAACTTCAGCTTCGCTTTCATCAGTCTGCCTGAATATATTTCAGTACAGTCCTCCAGTTTATGGTTTACGATCGAGCGTATGGGGCATGGCGGCAGAAAACGATCAACATACAATTGAGGTGAAGCAATGCACTCGGCGACAAAAACGGCCTCAAGCAATACTTCCTGACCGCCTGTTCCAGGCCATACCACATTTGTACAATTTCCTTTATTGGCGCTCAGATAGAGATCCAGGGCGCCGGAGACCATGGGATGATCTGTGCTGATGAACTCGATATCCTCGTTATGCGATGCGCTGGCCCTGTCAAAAGTGACGATCAGCGCGTCCTGCTTGAAAATGGGCAGTGGGAATTCCGGTGTGGACATCGCGGTCGTATCCAGCCTGTAGGTCCTGCGCGCGATTTCTTCTGAACGGATATCATACATATCGAACATGTTCAACATAAATCTTTCCAGATGACGGTTTCGGTCCGCATTATCAATTTTTTCGATCAGTTTTTCTGCAATTTCCGGCCGGTTCGAGTTCATTTCCAGGAGATAATCCCGACCCTTTTTCAACGCCTCCGCAGTTCTTTTACGCACCTCACTGGTTTTGTCTATCAGCGCCTTCATATCAGCGGAGGCAAGATTTCGTACGGCATCATGCAGCTCAGCGCCAAGCTCCGCGTATATTCTGTACGCGCCGGCGACATTATGCTCGAACGCGCCAAGACCATCCGCATACCACATCGCCAGCCGTTCATTCTCACTGCCGCTGATATATGGAACGTATATCTTTATCGTATGATGCTGGCCGATCCTGTCCAGCCTGCCGATACGCTGTTCGAGCAGTTCGGGATTTAGCGGAAGATCGAACAGCACCATGTGATGACAAAACTGAAAATTCCGTCCTTCGCTGCCGATCTCAGAACATAACAGAATGCGCGCCCCGCTCTGCGACGCGAAATTCGCTGCGTTTCTGTCCCGCTGGATCAGTGATAATCCTTCATGAAATACAGCGACATTCACCTTGATCTTCCTGACGAGCGATGCCTCAATCGCCATCACCGTATCGACGGACCTGCAAATCAGAAGCACTTTTTCATTTTTCAATGTCGATAATAGTTCGGCGAGCCAGATGATCCGCGGATCGTCTTTGTAGCGTTCGCGTTCGACATAATCATCATTGAACTCTCTCGTTTGAACGGCACGGTCATCCTCGCTGCCTTCGAGCAGAATAAGACTGGCTTCCCGTTTGGGGAAATCGGGTACGGTGGCCCTTGTATTTCTGAACACAGAACGCCCTGTGCCGTAACGATCGATCAGATCGCCGATCAGCGCCGTGCGCTCAGCTTCATTCAATGCCTCATTTCGATCCTCAGCCAGGCTATATTGCTCAGCAAGATCCGGACACAACTCCGCCAGTTTGATCATATTCTCCCGGCATAGCCCTCCGTCTATCATCAGGTTTTCGACAACAGAGGAGAGCTCTCCGTATCGTTTCTCCTCCTGTTCGAACACATCAAAGTCAAAATATCGATCCGGGTCGATGAGATTCAACCGGAGAAAATGATTTCGATGTCCCAGCTGTTCAGGTGTCGCTGTGAGCAACATGAGTCCATGCGATACTCTGCTCAGATTCTTAACGAGATCAAAAGAGGCGTTGCCCCCGGTGAGGTGATGCGCCTCATCCACGATTGTCAGGTCCCATCCCGCTCCCTCGACCTGGGCCATGACATCTCGATCCGATATGAGGAAATCGAGTCCTGCCAGCACAAGCTGATCATCATGAAACGGATTCGCCTCCGGATCGGAAGATCGGATGGAATTGAAATACTCCTCATCGAAAATACGAAAGAACAGATTGAATTTCCTCAGCAATTCCACAAACCACTGGTGAACAAGCGAATGCGGAACGATGATCAACACACGACTGATCCTGCCGCTGATGAGAAGCCGGTGCATGATCAGGCAGGCTTCGATGGTTTTGCCCAGACCGGTCTCGTCCGCCAGAAGCACGCGCGGGACAATCCGCGAGGCAACTTCATGAGCCACGTATATCTGATGCGGGATCAGGTCGATACGCCCGCCCGCATATCCGAGCACCTCTGATTTTCGAATATCGTAGCGCACTTGATGCGCCCGGTACCTCAACTGATATTCCAGCGGCATATCGATTTGTCCGTTCAATAACCGTTCCCGCGGGGTGCTGAAGCTGAGCATTGGAGAGAGTGAGCTCTCAAGGATCTTTTTTCCCGGCGCGTTATAAACGATGATGCCGCCGCTCTCGCCAACTGATTCCACCCGATACGTCTGCCCGGACGCAGTCGCTATCTCATCTCCGACCTTGAATGTCACCCGGATGAGGGGAGCAGATTCGATGGCATATTGCCTTCTGGTATCGCTCGCCGGAAAATTCACCGTGACAAAGCGTGAGTCGACATCATCGATGATCCCGATGCCGAGTTCCGGTTCCATCTCACTCATCCAGCGCTGCTCGCGGACGAATATCTGATCGATGTCAGCCTTCGCCATTTTCGACCACCTTCCTGCCATAGGCGACCGCTTCATCGAAAAATGCCTCCAGACTCTCCAGTGAGCAGTCCTCATTGATACCATTCCCCGCCGACAGGATCAAGCGGCCACTCCCTTTTTTCCAGTACGTATTTATCAGGTGTCTCACCTCTGCCCGCACCTCATCCGGAGTACCCCATGGAATGACTTGCTGAACATCCAGTCCCGCGAGTATCGTGATATGCTCCCCGTATTTGCGGGCGATGTCGCGTTCATCCATGGCGTATTTCTGTATCGGATGCAGCACATCCAGATCGATCTCGAGCCACTCAGGAATGAACGGTTCCACATTACCACATGCGTGAAGCCAGAAATGCATACCGAGGTCATGCGCTTTCTCTATAAGCTCCTCATAATAGGGTTTGAAAAATTCGCGAAAAATATCCATTGAGAAGAATGGCTGCGTCTGCGTCCCCAGATCGTCGGAAGTGAGGATGCCGTCGAATCCGAATTCATGCCTGCACCGCTCCATCGTTCTCTTGTAAAAATCAGTCAATGCGCGAAAGAGCCTGTGCACTTCACGGGGATAATCATAATAGTCCGTCAGCGCATTCGTCATCCCCCGAAGCGACCAATGCCTCTCAAAGAGACAGTACCACCAGAGTCCAAGCCTGTAGCGCCCGTCATCCTCCGGCACATCAGGGATCAGGCCATTGTAATCCGGATCAGGAAAATTTTCAAGAACAGTGTCTAATTGAGACCAGTCCGGGATCGCGATGCGCTCGTCGTGGGCGACAGAAGTATCTCTGTATGGATCTTCGGCGGGCACCCACGAGTAGGGTTCACTGTGACGCTGAAATCGAAAAACATCCGGCATGAAAATTCCGATTACCTGAATGTCTGCCGGGTAGCGCGTCATTATGTCCCGTACCGCGGCCTCACGATCTCCGAAGGCATCCGGATGAATCCATAAATGAATTTGGAGTGGCACACGCTCCGATGTGGAACGTCCTTCGATCACGGATACGACAGCCTCCCTCTTCAATGTGGGTATCATGTTCATCAGATTCCTCGTTCGATCAAGTCCATTTACAGATTGAATCGACATATTCTGCAGATCCGTCGCGTAGCCATCCATCCAGTTGGGCGACTTCTTTCAGCTGCTGTCCGCGAAAACGCGGCACAACCACGAATCGGCAGTCGCATTCGGGCAAGGCTGTCATGTCACCCCATAGTTTCTCGAACTGCGCGACCGGATAGACATCTTCCTGACCCTTTCCCCAACGCTTCTTCACATCTTTCAGCGTGATATATGTCGGCATTCTCGCCGAAAGATCGCGTACGGAGGCGGCAATTTTCACGGGATCGGCCAGGTCATTCCTGGTTATACCCATGATCCTCAGCAGTGCATCGATATCGATCCAGAACGTATTGCTGTTGTAATACGACAGGTTGAATTCAATCTCCTCTCTTGGAAGCGCCAATCCCTCGATCAACCTGACGGCACCATCCACCCGTGCCAGACCTCCGCCCCGATCCTCGACACGGCGCGCGATCACTTCCGCCGTCATCGCGGCGCCACTTTCGATATGATATCCGAGTATCGACGGATCGACATCCGCGCCAAGCGTGTCGATATTGTGCATCATCAGATATTTCAAATCCGGCTGTTTTTCGATCAGATCGCGCAGGATGCCGTTTCTCAACAGATTCGGCACTTCATACCAGTGTCCAACGGGATGCAGGCATTGGGACGGCAAATTATCTCTGTAATCGCTCCCCTCCCCCATACTCCGCGCCCAGTCGATCAGCGCGCTATGCAGGCTTTCCAGCATTTTCTGAGCCTGATCATCGAGCAGTTGCTGCGGCATCTCTTCCCAGAGAAAACGCAAATCACGTGCCATGGGGATCAGCCGCAAACCGACATAGGTCCCGGGTGAAAAGCGCAGCGGGCCCTCGTAATCATAATAATTCTGGCGCTTCAGATATGAAACGATGGGGTCATGGGTCAGATAGCTCGTGGTGATGATATGTGGCAATTGAATGCCGTACTTTTCGTTTGCGCGCCTGCTCTTCGCAAGATGCACTTCGATAAAATTCCTGTGTTTACCCCCGAGTCTGCTGAATGGGTTCAACGCCTTCACCACACCCGCGCCCTTTGTCCAGCGACTTCCCACGCCACCGGCAAAGGAGACAACAGCGACGCGTCCCTCTTCAAGCGCCTGAACACCGGTCTTTGCGTAATCGCCCTCATGGACGTCGCTGACATCAAAAACATCATCTCTGCCCACATCCTCGATCCTGCTGCTCACCGGAAGCCGGTTTTGGGAAAGACCGATCCTGCCGCTGCGAAGGTCCGAGCGTATCGTCTCATGATGAATCGCATCGAAACCGTATGTTTTCAACAATTCGTCGAGATCTTTTCCAGGTTCATCATTCAGGCTTTTATCCGGCATGAGGCGATCGAACAGGACGGGGATCACTCCGGTCAGCTCAGGGGTATTCCGGCATGCGGCACCGAACTGGTCGAGCTCAACGCGACGCATTTCGGGCAGGTTTCGAAGTTCCTGACGCAGTAATCCCGGTACAGTGAGCATATAGTACTGCGAGGGTAACAAAGCTGTTTCACCCTGCTTCAACTCGGCGCAGGTCCCTTTTTCATTGATCGCGAAGTCGTATACCACCGGCTCGATTGCGAAAGGCACGGCATGCTGAAGGCGCTGTTTCTCATCCTTCATGACTTTACGCAACAGTGTCCGGCCCTCATCCCGCTTCTGCGGATCGAACAGGAATCCCATGCCGCCCCCGGACATGCCTCCCAGCATCCAGAATCCATAGAACTGTGTTCCGAATTCATGCCTCATCCTTCTGATCAGGGTTTCGGTGAACATGTTGCTCGCCCAGGGAATGATCGTCTGAATCGGACCGTGAAAATTTCGATCCGTACAATCACCGATGGCAGAAATATCATTCCCTTTTAAACGATTGATGAGTTCATCGAAAATAGCCATTGCCTCACGCCGGGCGCCCCACTCCTTTTCAGAGCGAAGCAGATACTTTTCCGTGACCATCTCGAGAATAGGGCCGACATCCTGCGCCATTCCCCCGTGCACGAGGACAAGGCTGTCCTGCAGCCGCTGCCTCATTCCGAGTGACATCTCATTCTGTGTAAATATCTGGTGGCTCGGCAACAACCTGCCGCGACTGACACCATACTCCGGATCGCCGTCCGCGGCAAACTCACCCTGTATCAGTTTCACACCCGGCCACACGCCACCGGAATCCTGCCAGCCTCCACCGGAGCCCCCCAGCCACTCACCCAATATGGCGCGAGCCGCGACCAGCCTTCTCTCGTTTTCGGAAAGCTGCCCTGTCAGTGCATGCGTCTGACCCGTTGCCCGCATACATAATGAGATCAAAGATGATAACAAGGTTGTCGATACTGCAAGCCGGGAACCCTTGGGAATGCCATTCACTCTGCTGATGATCTCTATCCCGTGGCCGGGCTTTACAAGCCGTGCCAGCAGATCTTCGAGTGACTGCTGAGCGCCCTCCATCCCCGGAGGAATGATGCCCGAGGCAATAACTGCGGCCTTCAGCAAGCCCAGATAGTCTTTGGCGAAATCAAATACTTCTGCGAGTGAATCGGTTTCAGTGACTGCCTCGAGATCCAGACTCACCAGACGAAGTATGGGTTGATCGATCACCCGGAAAAATGTCTCAACCGGCGGCACCGGTGATGAACCATTGTCTGATTCGCGTACCGAAAGATCGATGGACACATTCAATACCCGCGCGCCTTCGGGGAAATCCATCCCCAGAAAGAATATATCGCTCCATCCACTGTGAGAAAGATCCATTCTCACAGGTGTCGATTCATGCAGGATGGGATACAACTCACCATGACTATCTCTTTTCACCAGTCCGGGATGTATCCTCAATGGATAATCAGCGGGATGACCTGTGCGGAACATCCACTGGTTTCCGCGTACCGAGCGAACGCTTTTCCGTACCTGATCCGCGAGCGTCTGAAAACCGAGCTTATGATAAGCCGATGCCAGAGCGCTGGACAGTGTATCGCTCGGGCCATCCGCTTTCTGCCTTGCCAGAAGGATTTCTATAGCCTCATCGAATCGTCTTTTCAGGATTTTGACATAGCCCTGGTATGGAATATGACCGCTTAAGGGAACGCCCTTGACGGGAATGTGAAACCGGTGTACGGCATAAAGAAAAAACAGTGCCCGCACCCGTTCGTAGAGATTATCACTCTCATGCCTGAGTTTTTCCAACGCTTTACACTCCGAGAGCAGTTCTTCAAGCGAGGCTTCTCTGCAGAACGCATCCAGCGCCTGATGCCGGATGTCCGGATTACTGGATGTTATAATCTCGACCAGACGGCTCATTGATGCGCTCCCTCAACGCTTCTGTTCATTTCACGGATGGTGAGAAGTTCGAGTAACCGCGATAGCACCTCTTCCCTGTCGCTGCCGTTCAACGCAAGTGCGATTTGCGCGCTCATCAGACCGTATTTCACACCGACATCATAGCGCAGATCATTTTTCCCACATGCCAGATACTGCTCCCGTTCGGCGAGCACAGAGAGTGCATCGGATAGCGTAATGCGTCTAACCGCATCCTGTCGGCTCAGCAAGTCGCTGAGTATATCAAATATCGTTGGAGTGAGTACATGCATTCCGAAGAAACACATGTAATAGCCCGCCCGCATACCAGGAATCATCAGACGTTCCTCTGCCTCGGTCGGTGTTGGCTTTTCAAGCACCGTTTCAACGCGGAAGAGTTCAGTTTTGCCCGAGACCCGCGTCCCTCCGATAGCGCCGAAAAAGGGCAGCATATTTTCACGCGTGCCCTGAACCGCGGATACGGCGCAGGTTTCAGCCTCAGCCACTTCAATGAGTTTCTGAACGCAGCTTTTATCGCCGGTACTGATGTATATGTGATCCCCGACAAGATGCAAAAACATATCATTTTTTACAAAGTCGCTGGCGCAATTTATCGCGTGCCCATATCCCAGCTGTTCTTTCTGCAGTTCAAAATGAAGCCTGCCGGCATGATCACCGGCGACCTCGGCGTAGGCGTCTTCATCGCCGGGCTGAACCACCACGCATATCTCCTCGATACCTCCCCGTAATGCCTCCTCAACGATGATTTGAAGTACTGATTTTTCCGTTCCATCGCGATCATACAGCGTCTGCAGCGGCAGGGTCTGCTGGTCCCGGCCGGCAGCGGTAATCACCGCTTTCGTTATTTTCATTGATTCCTCCGGCGAAAATAATCACTGCCAAAAGTATCGGCAGATTATTTTTGAATGACTGTGGATGACTATGGTCAAATACGTTACGCAGGGATGCTCTGTTGGAAAAGATTATCTTTCTACATCACTTTCACCAGTAACGATCCCCAGCTCTCTGGCGCGTTTCAGCCACACTTTTCGCGCGAGCTCTTGCATATCACTTTCTGTGTCCGCTTCATCAACAATCTCCACACCCAGCAATGTCTCAATCAGGTCTTCCATGGTAACGAGTCCGGCTGTACCGCCGTATTCATCGACGACCAGTGCGATGTGAGACCGTTCGCTCATCATCAGGCTGAACAGATCGCGCAGCGACAGATCTTTCGTTACCACCGTCATTTTGCGCATCAGTTCAGAGACAGCCAGATCGTCTTTCCCATTCACGGCATGCTGAAGGATATCGGCTTTCAGGACAAATCCTCGGATGTCATCCTGGTTTTCTCCGTAGAGCGGTATTCGGGAAAACTTCATGTGCGGATGCATTTTCACGATATCCGAGATCTTCTCTTTCGCAGGCAGCGTGAAGATCACAGTTCGGGGTGTCATGATGTCGCTTGTGTAGACCTGGCGGAACTTGAACAGATTCTGCAGAATTCTTGATTCGTCCTTGTGAAATACTCCCTGGGCGATGCCCAGCTCGGTCAGCGCAATAAACTCATCCCGTTGTATCAGCTTTTTCCTTTTGCCACGCGTCATCAGATACATCAGCCCTTCAGCCATCTTCACAAATGGCCACATAATCCAGATGATTGGGATGAGAATGCTCACAACCAGCGGTGTCAACTGCCGCCAGTAGATCGCGCCAAGTGTTTTCGGGATGATCTCGGAAAGGACGAGAATGAGGAATGTCAGTACAGCCGAAATAACACCCACATAAGCATCACCAAAAACAAACGCCGCCTGAGCGCCCGCACCGGCGGCGCCGACGGTATGGGCAATTGTGTTCAGACTCAATATGGCTGCCAGAGGCTTGTCCACCTTGTCTTTGAGTCTCCTCAAATGCATGCCGAGTTTCGGTTTGCTACCCTCCAGCTGAGCGGTGAATGATGGCGACACGCTCAGGAGCACAGCTTCCATGATTGAGCACAAAAATGAGACACCTAAGGCGAGAACGACATAAATAAGTAGTAAAGTCATTAATTGATCAGCCTTTCAGATCCATTGATTTCTCATACATTGTCGATGCTACCTCTGATCCGCCTTGTGAAAAGCTTTGTAACGATTTCACGTCCAATTCCGATGCCCAGGCCCAGCAGAAAGCCAATCGGGAAATTGACCATTAAAAACCTGGGCGTGAACTGTTTCAGGAATATCAGACCATGGACCAGACTTGATAAAATATAAAAAACAGCCATGATGGCCGCCAGAAGGAGTGGTCGGGCATAGGCTACATGTGATATCTTTTCATCAAAATAGCGAACATAGGTATAGATTGCCACGATTAAGGAGAGATAATAGATCAACAATATCAGGGCTGTTACAGGCCGGAGAATACTGGCAACCACAGCGAACAAGATGTATATGAGAACGTTCACATAGATCGCATCCCGGATCCGCTTCTGCTCAAAGAGCGCCAGAGACAAAGAACCGGTAAATCCAAGTACCAGAAAATAGAGCGGTGGTTTATGGACATCCCCAAATGTAAGTCCAAACAGAATGATGCTGATAATGATGCAGACACATGTGCCTGCGATTGTGATCCAAACGATTTTTTCTCTGTCCATTTCTTTTCCTTTCAAGATAATGTCCCCTCACTTTCCGTTGATTCCCGTTCGCCAGATGAGGGATTATTCGCCAATAGTATCTTTTCTGGATCATCTTCCTCATTGGGACGTATATCCGGCAAATAGTCTTGAAATGTCTCCCCGTAAATGTCCCACGCAGTCACGAAGAGTGCGGCAATAATCGGTCCTATGATAAAACCGACGATGCCAAAGAGGCTGAGCCCGCCCAACGTGCTGAAGAAGATGAGCAGCTCATGCATCTTGGTGTCCCGCCCCACGAAACGCGGCCTCAGGACATTGTCCACACTGCCGACAAGCAGTCCGCAAAATATCCAGAGTCCGATGGCCTTTACGAAAGCCCCGGAGGCTGCCAGAAGGATAACAGCCGGGAACCAGATCAGCGCCGATCCCACAGCCGGAATCACGGACAGCACGGTCATGACCGTGCCCCAGAAAACCGCGCTTTCAATGCCCACGACCCAAAACGCGACACCTGCCAGGCTTCCCTGTATCACGCCGATCAGCAGCGTACCCTTGATCGTTGCCCGGGTGACCGACGTAAATTTATCCAGCATGCGGTGCTCGTCATTGCTGGTCAGTGGGAGATAATACAAACCCTTGTCGAGGAATGACCTCCCCTCCTTGAGAAAGAAAAACATCGTATACAGAAAAACGAAGAAAAGGAAAATGAAATTGACCGTGGAGATAGTGACTGACGATACAGATTCAAAAAGGACATTGCTCATTTTGCCGACAAGTTCACCAGCCTTCTGAAGAATGATATTTTTATAGGGCGAGATCGTATCGTAGAAGGGAAGTGATTGAAAAAATTCATCGAAAGCCGTTGGTTCCTTGATGCGTTGCGAAATCCAGGGTCTCACCGTCTGACTGATCTTGATAGCCTGACTGGCCACCACGCCGAGAAGTCCGATGAGGGGTATCACAAAAATCAGCATCACAAAGACAAGGGTGAAACCGGAACTCAGATTTTGACGGCCTTTGAAATACTTTAAAAACTGTTTGTAAATCGGCTGCACCAGTGCGGAAAAAATTCCGGCAAGCATTATCACCATTAAGAAGCGGCGTATCATGGTAAAAAACAGGATGGAAATCAACAACACCACGCTCAACAAAATGATGGCGTTCATTCTTTTCGTGTTTATCTGCATGCTCACAATGTTAATTGAAAGTATTATTCTGTTTGCTTCGCAAGCCAGTCGAGAGCTCTTTCTCTGTTACTGAATGGCACAAAATGTCTGCCGCTGGTCTTCTGGATCGCTTCGCGTGCCATATCGTAGATGCCTGTTGAACCGACCACTGCGCTTGCTTTGACAAAAGGTTTGTTTTCGCGTGCGAAAACTCTCAATGCTTCGATCATCTCGGCATCGAATTCACTTTCCGAAACATCCACCAACGTCAATACGGAATTCAGTTCATGTTCATGAATTGCCACGCGTCCCTGTTCGATGACAACTTGCAGCTCAGGGCCCGGCTTCATCGATGAAAAATCTATGATCACGATCTCAGTGCCGCGATGTGTTACTGTTCGCACTCGTTTCATACCATTCACCCTCCAATGCAATGATGATGAAATCAGTTACAGCATGACGGGATATTGGTTTTGCTTCAAAACAATCTACCTAATATACAAAATTTTACGCTATTTACCAAAGAATTCTTTTCAAGCTCACATTCAATACAGGTATAAAATCAAGCCATATGTGAATTTCCTGTCATGGAACTCTTTAAAAAGACTTTCACCAGCCTGCATCAGGATCTATTCATCTTTCTTCTGATCCTTTTGAGCCGATGGTCCAGCGCGTCGCGTTGACATGCCAACCCTGATTCTCCATGGAGTTCATCCGCGATATCCAGCAGCTTCAGCGCCCTGGACACGATGTTCGCCGCATTATGATAATCCCGACGATGGTGTTCTTCATACTTTGCCAGTTCCACATAAGGCTCAATGTCGACATGCCCCTGTGAAATGATATTCTCCCATAATTCGATGGCCGGCAGCCACTGGCACATTCGCTTGTAGCAATAGCTCAGTCGAAGCGCGGCATCCTGCAGCATTCCCCCCTTTGCACCGTTTTCCAGCATGTGTTCATAAATGGCGATACTGTGATCCCATCGGCCCATGGACTCGAATGCGACCGCAAGGCTGAAAAGATCGTCATCATCCGCAAGGTGCGTCTTCGGATCGGAGACGATAGATGCACTTTTCGACAGCAATACGGCAAGCGTTACGATATCCAGTTGATTGTGTTTGATGATCGGAAGTAACGCATTTACCTGTTTGTCGCGGAGATATTGAAAATATACTCCCGGTATCTCGAATCCGGGAATATCATCCACGCGATGAAAGCCCAGTATTTCTCTTTCGATATTCTGCAGGCTGCAGTCCCCGAGCCGGCGTTTCCAAATCCGGCGCGCCGTATAGAGCAGATCGAGATGTAGTGGATGGGGAAGATTGCTTTTTATCCGCGAATAGACGAACCGGGTCGCCAGGACAGGCCAATCGAATGACTTTCCGTTATAGGACACGATGTATGAAAAATCTTTCAACAACCCGTTGATGGCATGCAGAAAAGCCATCTCTTCATCCAGCTCACGCAGCAGGTACTGTTTGACGATAAAATCCTCTTTAACAAAATAGCCGAAGCCTGCCAGGAAAATGTGCGTACCTGTGCCGCTGGACAGTCCTGTGGTCTCGGTGTCGAAAAACAGGGTGCGCGACAGGTCAATTTCAGCGTAGTCCTCCCCCTTGCCGATCAGTGCCAGGCTGTCCGAAGAGATGTTGCCGGATCCGGCGATCGATTCAGAGCCATGCCTGGTGCCGGATTCAAATCGCCGCGTAATGACGAAACAGGGCCCATGCGGCGTCTCGATTGACTCTCCATCCAGGCTCTCTTCCAGTACGGGCTTTTCGACAGCCGGTTTTCGGCGAACCGGCATATTGGAAAGCGACTCCATCAGCGCCAGTTTTTCCTTGAGATCCATAGAACAAATATACACTTGTTCATTTTAAATGCAACTAAAAAATACTTGTGATTTTTTCTCATTTATATTATATTCACACAATATGTTGACGAATGCACAATTGAAACCAATCGTTTTCTTTATCATACTAATCCCGCTTTTTTGCGCCAAAAAAAATGACACCATTGGTGAGCGAATGAAGGAGGAATTATTCATTCAGGTCTACTGTGATGTCGTCGAAAAAAGCGATTTACTGCCGCCCGCCAATAGAAAAGCCTTTGCCGACTCCGTGCTTCAGACGCACGGATCGAGCATGGATATTTTCGACAACACCGTGGAATACTATAAACAGAATCCGGAAGAGTGGAAACCCCTGTTCGAAAAGATCGTAGCGGAACTCGAAAAGAGGCAGAAAAATCCTGGAACAATACTGCCCGGGGAACGACCATTTAATGCCAACTGAAATGCTATGACCAGGGTACATCTCATGATCTCCACCGCCGTCGCGCTCTGGTGCGTTCTTTTGGTACTCGCTCCCTTGCTGGCGCACATGGACTTGGTTGCACCGTCGGGTATCCTCTATCTTTTCTTCTCAAAAATTTGTCATCAACAGGCCAGCCGGTCTTTCTTCATTTTCGGCAAGCAGATGGCAGTCTGCTCCCGCTGCACCGCTCTCTATTTCGGTTTTCTCTTCGGCACACTGCTCTATCCATTGCTACAGCGAACTATGAAAGATCTACAGCCGCCTAAAATACTTCTGCTCTTCGCCGCCATACCCATTGTCATCGATTTCTCACTGGGCGGTCTGGGGATACTGGAGAATACATTTTTGACCAGATCCATCACCGGGTTGATTCTCGGCAGCGTTGTCGCTTTTTACATCATACCGGGTTTAAAAAATATTTTTATGGAATTTTCGAAAAAGTAACTCATCATATACAGGAGGGTATCATGGAATCAAAACCAGACAAACTGGTACCGGCCGTCATCGGCGGTGCGATAATGGGCGTCATCTCTGCAGTGCCCGGTCTCAATATGATCAACTGCCTCTGCTGTGCGGGAGTGATCCTTGGCGGATTTTTCGCGGTCTATTTCTACAAGAAAAATCTTGGCGATACAGAGTTGAATTACAGCGACGGCGCACTGCTTGGAGCGCTCGCTGGTGTTTTCGGCGCGCTTATCGGCGCGTTGCTGAGCGCCATCATCGGCGTCAACTTCGACCAGATGTTCCAGCAGATGATGCAATATTCCGACGAGATTCCACAGGAAGCCATCGAAATGATCGAAAATCTCCAGAATAACAAGGGCGCGCTGTTCATCATGAGCGCGGCCATGGGACTCGTGATCGATGTGATCTTCGGTCTGCTCGGAGGCATTCTGGGTGTGGCGATCCTGGGCAAGAAGAAATAACGTGACAGATCTGCGCACGATCGATTCATAATCGTTAACATTTCAGCCTGATGACACCGGTCCGCCCTCCGGGGAGAAAGCTTATGGATGATTACTCCTTGCGCATCAAAGACTGGCCTGAGCATGAGCGGCCGCGCGAGCGGCTGCTCAAGTGGGGCGCGGACAAATTGACGGACGCCGAACTGCTAGCCATTCTTCTTCGTGTCGGCGGAGTTGAGGATTCTGCCATCGATCTGGCCAGGCACCTCTTGCAGCGGTTTGGCGGATTCAGGGGCATTGATTCCCGCTCCGTGGCCGAGCTTTGCCAGATCAACGGCATCGGTCCCGCCAAGACGGCGCAGATCAAGGCCGCGCTGGAGGTAGGCCGGCGTGCTTCCGACGCTGTTACCGCCGAACGGCCAAAGATCGATTCGAGCCGCGATGCCTATATTATGCTCAGACCATATCTCAGGGATATGAACCGCGAGGTCTTCAAGGTGCTCTTTCTGACGGCGCGCAACAACCTCATCACCGAAAAGACCCTGTTCGAAGGAAGTCTTACCGAAAGCCTCGTGAACGCGCGCGAGGTGGTAAAGGAATCACTCTTTCAGTCGGCTGCCTCGGTGATCTTCGCACACAATCATCCCAGCGGAAATCCGAGCCCAAGCGCCGAGGACAAACGAATCACGACACATCTGATCGATGCATGCAAGCTCGTGGGTATCAGCGTGCTGGATCATATCATTATCGGAAAAGAGGCTTATTTCAGCTTTGCCGATGAGGGTCTGCTGTGATGCTGAACCTGCGCATTAAAACTGCAGTCGAAAAATCTCTGCTCTTGAGTAGCGTTAGGAATCTGATATACATTTAACCGCCGAGAACGCGGAGACCGCTGAGAGGAAAAATCAGACAGGATAACAGGATTTACAAGAAAAATAGAGTCCCGTCAGGAACGGTATATTTATAGCAGCCAGGCACCAATAAAAATCAAGTCCCCCTGGGGACGATATATGACATCATATCATTCGAGAGATATATCTCGTCCACGAAATTCCTTTGTGCGCTTTGCGAAATCTTTGCGACCTTCGCGGTTAATTTGAATTCCCCTCCAGCGCGTCCTCCACCGCCTTCATCAGCGCCTTACTGGTAGTCGTGGCAGCAGTGATAGCATCCACATTCGGCGTCTGCTTCTCCAGGATCCGCGGAACGACCCCTTCGGCGTAACGGGCGTAGCTGCTTTCGCGGTTTTCCGTAAATACGACATCCACTATGCGTTCGTCTTTCACCTCTACGTCTGCCTCATACAGGATACCGGCGACGACAGCGCTGCCGCTGTAAATGCCGTCCTGAAGGCCTGAGGCAGTGCGGTCCGCTATCTCCAGATTTCTGTAATAGTCGAGCGAAAGCGACATCATCACCGACATGGCGATAAAGATCATCACAACGATGCTCACCAATACGATCTGTACCTTCCGGTTGATCCTGCGCTTCGTCCTCCTAGCGCCCCACGGCTTGAATATAGAGAGCCATATGAGCGCAATGAATACACCGGCTTCGATGATGAGATAGCGCACGCCATTTTCAGCGTAATCCGAGTACTCCTCCATGGCTCCGGGGATGGAGAATCCGCCGTCCGAAATCGCCACCATGCCATCGATCGCCGGCCCCAGCCACACCCAGACGAATCCGAACAACAGAACGATGGCCGCCCACTTGACGATGATCCAGCGATGTAGGAAGAATCCCCATTTGGTGAACAGTCCATAGATCACCGCCGTAAACAGGATGCCGAAAAACGAATAGTTCACGACAAGATTAATGATCCTGTAGACGCCGAGATCGAGCGGTAATGGATTGGTTCCACTTCCCAAACCGGCCCGAGCCGACATCAGTGCCAGTGCTGCCATAACGCCGCCTGTACACCCGGCGACGAAGACCAGGTGGATGAATTTCAGGGCCTTCTGTATTTTGTGATTCAGTATGTATTCCTTCGTCATGGTTATGTCCTTAAGTTTGAAACTACATCGCTAAACAAAACAATCGCTAAACTGCTAACAATTCTAATTCTCGCTTTTTTCGGTCACCGATTTGAGCATTATGACTTTGGGAGATCGCCACGTCGTGCTACCAATGATGAGTACTACACACGATGGCTTTGCCAAGTATAACCGCGGAATCACTCCTCGCGATGACAGGCGTCGATTCCGTTCCCCTTTTCTCCGATGTCCGTTTTCGCCTGTCTACTGACTCCTGTCTTCTGTTTCCTTTTCTCTGGATTCCCGCCAAAAGTTTGCGGGAATGACATCGCCGGACATCTTTTCCGTTGTCCATCTGTGTCGTCCTGCCTCCTGTTTTCCTGTCTCCGTATTCCTTCGTGCCCTTCGTGGTCTTCGCGGTTAGTCTGATCTGTCCGTCTTGTCCTCATCCTCGATGCGCTTCGGCCAATCGCTCTTCAGCAGCCGCGACAGCGCCCGGTCCGCCAGCACCCTAAAATTTGTACCCCATTGTGAAATAGACGACGAGCTGCCCCTTCCTGGGGCGCGAAAAGTTTCTGTCGCCGCGACTTACGATAAGCTCAAGCGGACCTGCTAATGAAAGGAGTTTCACTCCCAATCCGACGCCCCTTATATTTTTCACTCTGGACGTTTCGATGGCGAGCGGATAGTCGATGATCGGCGCAATGTTGCCAATAAGCTTGAAGAAAATATCCTTTTTATACTGGAATCTGTACTCTCCGCGCAGCACAGCCAGACTTCCGCCGACCAGCTGATCGTAGTTCATGCCAACAAATGTACCGGGCCGACCCTGATTCATGTATTTATAAACAGGGATATTGGAGGAGCCTTTTCCTCCGAACCCATAGAGTCTGATGGTGTGTTTTCTCTTCAGCGTGAAATAGGCATCCACATAAGCGTTCGTCACCTGGAAAGGCGTCTCTGACTTCAGCTGGTCGAGACTCCCTTCGTAATTCATATTCATCACAAAGCCGCTGCGCGGTAACAGCACATCATCCAGCCTGTCGATGTTGAGATTCGCGTTCACTTTTCTCAGGATATTCTTCCACACTGGAAAGATATCCGGATCATCAAAGGCGATGCCCGGTTTCACATTCAAATACTCATTTCGATAGGACACCTCTGCATTCAGGTATTTTGAAAGCAGAAATCCGACACCGATTCCAAAGGAGGCAGACCTGTCCTTATAGTTGGCTATTCTTCTCCCCTGAATATCAAAAATATCCGTCGGGATATCTTTGGCGCTGAACTGAATGAAGGGATAGATCGGTGTATGCAGCGCGCGTGAGGGATAGAAGGCGCGCGCCTGAAAATGTCTCAATCCGGCGAACTGCAACTCGCTCTCAAGCCGCATTCCCTGCACGAAAAGGTTCGTCGCCTGCGCGCTCACAGCGGCGACGATCTTGTGCAGATCATCGTATCGCAATCCGACGCGCAATTTTCGCAGCGGCAGTTCTTTCACCGTGATGTACAAATCCACTGTCGACGCGTCGTGCGGCTCGATATCATACTCTATCTTTTCGAAGTAGCCCAATGAATAGACATTCATGATCCGGGCGTTCAATTCATCCGTATCCAGGCGCATGCCCGGCTCAACACCGAGCAGTCTGTAGATAAAGGTGAATGACAAATTGCGGTTATCAGAGATGTAAATCCCGTTTATGATCGGTTTTTGCGATTCCTCAAGCTGGACCATGACACGCACATCATTCCCGGATACCGGCACGACGTCGTAAACGATATCAATGAATTGATAGCGTTCTTTCAGACCATCGATGCCTGCCTCAAGCACATTTTCACTGTAAATCATCCCTTCGCTTACCTGCAGATGCTTGTAAAGCGTATCGAATGGAAGCGTGGTATGTCCGGAGATCTGAATATCTAAGATGCGTTTACCATTGAGGTTCTCGCTGTAATCGAGCCGGTATTTATCCCTGAGCGCGATAAGTTCGGGAAGGTAACGTTTCGCGGTGATCTTGCCCGTCTCCACGATCTGGCTCACCTTGCCTTCGTCAAAGTCTCCCACTGTAAACCGGCCGATATCCGGTTTGATAAGCAGATCGACGAACTGAAGATTCTCTTTTTTCTTCTCCAGGCCGAGCAGTGACAGCGTCTGATTCAACACATCCAGCACCGACCGTATCTTTTCCCGGGGCTTCAGTGGTGATTCCACATCCACCGCGATAACAACATCTGCGCCCATGCTACGAACCACATCCACCGGCAGATTATTCAGCATACCGCCGTCCACAAGCAGCGAATCCCCCCATTCCACAGCGCTGAAAACCGTGGGTATGGCCATGGTGGCGCGCATGGCCTTTGCGAGTGAACCGTCCTTGAGGATCACCTCATTGCCGGTGATCAGATCCACTGCAACGCAGCGGAAAGGGATGGGAAGCTCGTCAAAGCTGTCGACTTGTTCATAAGGAAATGTGAGGCTGGAAAACAACAGCGAAATCTTCTGTCCAAAGATCAAACCGCTCGGTGGAACGGGCTTCACGCCTTCGAGTCCGAACTCGAGCTGGTAGCGTCCCGCATCTTTTTTCTGGAAATAGGGCAGCTGTTCGCGCGGCGGTGTGTCCGTAAAGATCTCGTCCCAATCCATGTCAGTCATCAACGTCTCCAGATCATCGCCGCTGTATCCAATAGAATACAAGGCGCCGCCAATACCGCCGATGCTTGTGCCTGCGATGTAGTCCACCGGAATGCGCAGCGAGTCCAGCATCTGAAGGATACCGATGTGCGCAAATCCCTTGGCGCCGCCACCGGAGAGCACCAGTCCCACTTTCGGCCGGGTTATATCTTCTCCCGTTTGTGTAAGCGCACTATTAAAAGAGAAGAAAAGGATGAAAATAACAAACCTGACAGATCTGTTCATCAATGATAACCTTATATTCTATGTCCCGATGTCCTCATTTACTTGAGCAAATATCTGTTCCAGGTGCTGCATGACCATGAAATGGCCGCCATCATCGATAATATGAGCCACGCCGTGCTTCAACCGATCGATGTGAGAGTGCGCCATGGCAACCGGTACCATCGTATCGCTCGTCCCGTGCCAGATATGGACGGGAGTGATGATTTCCGAAGGATCGAATTCCCATGGTCTCATAAGCGCCCTGAGCTCTTCGAGGACTCCTTTGCCGCCCTGTCGAAATGCTTCGGCAACATCGTTCTTGAACATCTCGACGAGTTCCGGGTCTTTCATTAATTCCAGATCCTTTTCAGGAAGCACTGTGAACAGATTCTCGAATGCCCACTCTGTCCTGGTCTGGAACAGATCGAATGCCTTGTTGAGCAACGGTCGAATCGCGAATCCCGCATATTTTGCCGTAATGAAGGCGC
>JAZBPW010000117.1:0-6120 GCA_036351795.1 Candidatus Zhuqueibacterota bacterium
CATGTCAATTTTCCGGCAAAAACGTGTCTTTGGAAAGTATCATCCTGCATTCCAAAATCAGTAATCCCGATACTCTTATTCTCAACAACGTAGCTATATGCTGAATGAAACCATAATTTATCTCTTACGATGGGGCCGCCAATACTTAAGCCAAAATCGTTCTTCCTAAAATTGTCAATATCGTATTCAATAAATCCCAATCTCGGCTCGGCTCTCATGGCATCATTGGTAAAAAAACAGAAAGCCTGGCCGGTGAATTCATTCCCACCCGAAGGCGTAATGACATTGACAACGCCTCCCAAAGCGCTCCTGTACTCAGGTTCATAGCCACCGGTCTTGACTTCCACCTCCTTTACAAAATTATAGGGAAGATATGTACTTGTCCTGCCAAAATTTGGATCTGTTGTGTTCATTCCATCGATGAAATACAAGTTTTCAAGACCTGTACTGCCGGCGATATTAATATCATCGTTCAGATAGCTGATATTTGCCTGTGGAACCAATGTCGCAACAGAGCGATGGTCACGCTGGACGGGCAATTGTTCAATTGTCTTTAACGTGAGATTCGCACCGGTGGCAGTACTCAACGGATCGATGAGTGGACGTTTTGCGGTTACGAGGATTTCATCTGTTTCCAATGTTCGCTCTGCAAGTGTCACTTCACCTAGTGTCGTTGTCTTCCCCAATCTGATAATGACCGGTTCGATGATAACTGGTCTTTTTGCAATATGTTCTATCCTGATAGAATAAGATCCAACCTGTAATGCCAATATACGAAAAAATCCGAACTCGTCAGTAGCTGCGCCGCGTGTTCCCTGCGGATTATCCCCTGACGCAACAATATTCACATAAGGAATGGGAGCATCATCTTCATCCACTATTTCACCAATGAGGTTTCCGGTTGTCTGCTGTGCTAAAATGACGCTATTCAGGAGAAATATACACAAAATCGTTCTTATTGCCATTGAATCCCTCCGCAGATCTTTCAATGTCTATTCTCAATTTTCAGGGTAGTTCAGTCGATCAATAATCTCCATAAAATTGGGGTTATTTTTCACATTCTCAAACCATCTTGCCTGACCAACATAAATGCTACATAACTGTGGAGAACCGATTTCATAAGCTTTTTTAAACCAGAAAATGGATTCATCAACATTATCGAGGGCAGCATGCAATACAGCAAAATTGAATGGATCAATGTAACGATCAGATGAAAGTTGCGTGAGTTTTTCTATCGTCGCCACAGCCTTTTCAGGCTTGCCAAGTTTTGCCTGACAGGTTGCCAGCGATGTATGAACCCAGGGATCGTAATATTTGTCCAGCTTGATTGATCTGTCAATGAAATCGGCTGCTTTGTCATATTCATTATTCCATGTATAATTCCAGGCAAATAGAATATTCGTCCAGAGATCTGATTCGTTCAGCTCAAAAGCTCTGTTGAGGGCTTTTATCCCTTCATTGTATTTTCCGTAATAAAAATAAGAAATACCCAGGGAGCGGATAGCAGATATATTCACAGGATTGAGTTCTATCGTGTGTTTTGTTTGCGGGATGCTCTCTCCAAATCTTCCCATGAACATCAGAAAGCGACCATACCTAAAATTTGCCAGGATACTGTTCGGATTAAGTTCAAGAGCGCGTCTCAATGAATGCTGGGCAGCTTGCCAGTTCCACTCATAAAACCACTGCATCGTTCCTTTCTGAGCATGCGCCTCTGATGAAAATTGATCAAGAGATAAAGCTTTATCAGTATAAGCCTTCACTTTTTTGTAAGCCTCTCGCGGAGTGATAACCCCCCAGGCACCATACAAACCATATATTTCCCCAAGTCCGGCATATGCCGAAGCAAAATCTGGGTCAATTGCTATCGACTCTTCATAGTATTTAACAGCCTTCCGTGGATCTAAAAATCGCAATCCATTTCCCTGTAGATAAAGTTGATAAGCCTGCGGATTTACTTGTCGTTTTCGTTCAAACTGCTCCTTTGCCAGAGCGGTTAATTTTATGTCCACCTCATCAGCAATATCCTGTGCGAATTGACTATGAAGCGATAGCAGGTCCTTGTAATCACAATTGTAACTCTTGCTCCAGATCTGGCGCTCGGGATCCGTTTCGATGAGCTTTACGTTCACACGCACACTGTCGCCATATTGAATTGCAGATCCTTCAACGACAGCATTCACATTCAATTCTTCTGCGATAGTAGGGATTGGTTTCGGTATTTTCTTATATTGCATCACTGAAGTACGGGATATCACTCTGAATTGTCCAATTTTGCCTAGCTCGTTTATCAAGGCATCCGTCATTCCATCAGAGAAAAAGTCCTGCTCCGGATCACCTGTCAAATTTGCCAATGGTAAAATGGCGATGGCATTGATCGAGCGATGGCTGGTTCCTGAAAACCAATGGTATCGACTCAATATGAGAAGAGCACAAATGGCAAGAAAAGCGACAAGCACATAGTGTCTTCTTTTCTTGAGATAAGCACTTATTCCAGAACTTTGTAGTTGCCCTCTCGTTTTTGAGGCGCGCAAGTTCAGATCGTCAATGATCTCCAGGGAACTCGCGTAACGTCTTGTTCTATCCTTTTCCAGGCACTTCGCCACAATGTTTTCTAAATATTCCGGAAGACCTTCCTTACTTCCACACAAAGGATATGGCTCTTCATTCACGATGCGATACATCACCGTGCGTTCCAGCTCACCACTGAACGGCAGCTGACCAGTGAGCATCTCATAGAACATCACGCCGAATGACCAGATATCGGACCGGTGATCCACCTCCTCGCCGCAGGCCTGTTCCGGCGACATGTACGACACAGTCCCCAGCATGGTACCGGTCTTTGTCATTTTCTTCTTTCCAGTGAACTTAACGAGACCGAAGTCCATGATCTTGACCTGACCGCTCTCCGTCACCATGATGTTCGCGCTCTTGATATCGCGGTGAATGATCCCCTTGTCGTGCGCTTCCCTCAGTCCATCCGCCACCTGCAGAGCGATATCCGTCGCAACCTGGGTAGGTAATGATCCGGATTCAATGATATCATTCAGATTCTGGCCTTCGATATAACTCATTGAGATGAAGGTGTGTTCATTGGAATCATCTATTTCATATACTGTACAGATGTTGGGATGGTCCAACCGGGCGGCGGCGCGCGCCTCCTGAACCAGGCGATCCTTCGCGTCCGGATCGTCGGTCAGATCCGAGTGCAGGAACTTGAGCGCCACGATGCGGTCGAGTTTGGTATCCCGCGCCTTGTAGACCACGCCCATGCCGCCCTCACCGATCTTCTCGATAATTTCGTAGTGTGATATTTTTGTACCGATCATTATACTGTAATAAGATTAATTATTCCACTCTGTTCATCATTAAGTTTACATAACGAGCAATGTTTCTAAAAACTGATCCGCGTCCCGAATTGTATCTGTCTGGGAGGTAAGGCAACGGTCGGCTCACCATAAGCGGGCGAATTGGGATTTCCTATATATGAACTCGCGTCATAATTCACCTGATTCAGCAGATTGAATGTTTCGGCGATCAGCTCCAACCGGTATTTTCCGAAATCGATGAACTTGCTCATGCGAAGGTCGATGTTAGAATACCCGTCCGCTCGTTCCAAATTTCGTCCCTTGCCGGGCTGGTAATCATCTCTTAAATCGCCGTTCCGATTTGCATCCGTTCCTGTATTCACATTGTACGGCCTGCCGGAAGTCAACGTCATGATCCCTGACAGTTGGACACCAAATGGCAGCATGACCTGACCATTGAACTGGAATCTGTGCCGCTCATCCCAGCTCGCCGGCCCCCTGAGAAAAGAGCCCGGCGCGACAAAATACCAGTCATCGAAATCATTTTCAGCATTTGCCAGCGTGTACGATGCTCTGAACTGGTAACTACCACTGAATCTTTTCCGCAACACGATTTGCAACGCATCGTAATAAGTTCTGCCGTCATTGCGCCCCACAAAGACTTCTTTGTACTGTGGCAAAGACCGGTTGAGCGTCTCAGGATCAATTAGATTGATATCCCGGTGAATGAAAATATAGTTATGCCCACGGGATCCGATGTAATCGATATCGATGGCGAAATCATCGGTCAACTGTCTGCTCAGCCCAATGGAAAAGTGTTCGTTATAAGGAATAGAGACGTTTTGGGGCAGTAATCCGTCGACCTGATACGGCAGTCCGCTTAAATCGATGTCCGCCTTGTTTGTCGTCCCCGGATTGTATACATTATATATTCGATAATCATCGATGCGAATTTCGGAATAAGGGATATCGGCAATGATCTGGCCGTAAAAAATACCGTAACCACCGCGAACAACTGTTGATCCGTTATTCAGCGGATCCAATGCAAATCCCAACCTGGGAGCAATATTGTCTTTGTCCACAGGCCTGTCCGCCTTAACAATATAAGGAAGATCGGGATCATCCATACCCGATACATAATCCTGGTTTGTCTCATTGGTGGCGATGCTGTATCGCACGCCCACATTGAATGTCAGATTTTCCATGGGGCTCCAGTCATCCTGCAGATAAAAGGAGAATCTTGTATTGTAATAATTTCCATGATCCCGAATACCATCGCCGATGAGCGCGATGACCGGCAGCGTGCTGGTGTCTGTCGGGAATATGAAACGACCGTTTGGGAATGGGCCCACGCTCTGGTGCAGTTTCATCCTTTGAATATGAAGTCCGATTTTCAAGTCGTGTTCTCCCCATAAATCGGGCACATGGAATGATAAATCATCACGAATGTGGAAACTGAGCTCATCCACGATCTGTCTGCCACCAGTGGTCCCTCCTGTCACACAACTCGGATATATCAAGTTTGGTTCATTACTGGTGGGATACAGGTCTATGTTGCTATTAACGTATCCGCACCTTATTTCATTGAGCAATCGGTTCGAGATAACCCATTTATGCGAAATGGATCCTGTGTACAATTTGGTGATAAAATCGGATCCAATACTTTTCGTCCTGACACCACCGACAAATGCGTTTGCCTCATCTTCTTTATAATAATTTACATTTGCCATCAGCCACTGATTCGAGGACAACTGATGATCGAGCCTCACAAAATAATTGGTCGTGATGACGGGAGCCCGTATGGTGCCCTCCTCTTCCGGCAAAACGCCGTTCGTGTTCACGACCGGATATTTGTTTTCATTGCTTCGCTCATACGCCACGAAAAAATGCGTCCTGTCTGGTATAACAGGTCCGCCGAATGTGAATCCGAACTGCTGACGATCGTACTGCGCCTTTTCATCTGAAAAATAATTGCTTTCATTCAGGGCATCATCGCTGAACAGCGTGAAGATATCTCCATGGTATTCGTTTGTGCCGGATTTTGTGACGAGATTGATGATACCCGACGCTGTGTTGCCGTACTCCGCCTTGAAGCGGCTGGTGATCACTTCAAACTGCTCGACCGCGTTTTGAGAGATCTGCCCCATGATCCCACCCGTCATTTTGGCGCTGAAATCGATCCCGTCGAGAAACACACGGGCGCTTCTGCAATTATTGGCGCCGAAATTCAACGGAGAATAAGGCTGATTAACTTCGTGGGTCACGCCGGGCGACAGAAGTGCCAGGTTAACGACATTGCGGCTGCTCAGCGGCAGGCTTTCGATCTCCGAATCCTGCACCACAAGACCGACGTCTGATTCCGTGATCTCGATGAGCGGTGCTTTCGCACTCACCATGAGCGTATCCGAGGCAGCCAGGACTCTGGGAACAAGCTGGAAATCAAAGCGCGCCACCTGTCCCACGGACAGGACGATATCATGCCGGATTTGAACAGCGTAGCCGATATGCCTGGCAGATATTTCATATATTCCGGGTTGAAGCGCCGCAATGCGATAGCGACCATTGCGCGAGCTTGCGGCACCCCTGATGATGCCGGTCTCCTGATTTAAAGCGATTACATCGACATTTCCAAGACCATGGTTTTCCTCGCCCGTGATCCTTCCCTCGATATCAGCCGTGGTCACCTGCGCGCTGCATGGTGAGAAGATAGAACTTAAAAAAATTATTGAGAATATTAGCGCTAACACAATGTTTGTCTTGGGATCCATGCAATACCTCCTCAACATTGAAGATTCGGCGTACATTTTAAGGG
>JAZBPW010000118.1:0-24292 GCA_036351795.1 Candidatus Zhuqueibacterota bacterium
AGTCCTGCGGTACGATCTGAACATCGTTCAGAAACCCGTCATTCATGTAGAGGTCGCCAAAGCGCGCCATATCGCGTGGAGCGAAATACATGTCCGACCCGCCGATATAATAGCCATCGGGATCCGTTCGCCATTCACTTATTGATATGCCGAGAGGCTCAAAGAGATATGACTGCGCAAATTCGAGCGCGCTGATGCCAGTGGCCTTGCTGAGCAGTGCGCACAGGATATGCGTGCCGACCGTCGTGTATATAAATCGTGCGCCGGGCTCATCTCTGAGCGGGTAATGAAATCCGGCGGCGACAGGATCACTACTCTCAAAAACCTGGAAGAAAATATTCCTGTCTGAGTCGATGCCGCTTCGCATGGAAAGGAGATGGCGTATCGTGATCTTCTTTTTATCCGGGTCAAGAGTGGCAGTATTGTATTCCGGAAAATAATCAATTATAGGACGATCCAGGCTGTCGATGAATCCCTCCCTCACAGCAATAGCAATGAGCGCCGATAAAAAGCTTTTTGAAACGGACATGATGTTATGGGCATCTTTCGCATCGTAATTTCGATAGTATCTCTCCGCGATGAGAAAACCGTTTCGCACGATAAGTACGCCTTTGAGGAAACTGTGATTACCGGCGTTGTTCAACACAGTGGATAAGATTTCACCATCCACTCCCTGTGCATCAGGAGTAGAAGTCGGCCAGTCGTAGGGTTGATAAGGTTCAGGCCCGGTGGTGCTTTTCCCGCAGGAAAGGGCGAGGCAGAATAGACTGAAGACGAAAAGTGATTTTAATTTCATGGCATATCACCCTTGATGATGATACAATATAACTCACATGGGGCTCAAAGTCAACAAACAAAAAGCAACCGCGCATTTCGATTGGATCTCGCAATCCAGCGTATTTTTGCAAATGGTTGAATATGACCGGACTGATTGTAACCATGGCAACTTCAAGACAAAACCGTGGAAACTATTCACCCTGCAAATCGTTTTATACTTATTATTTTAATGGAGATAATTAACAGTACTTATGAAAATACAGATATACATACTAATCGCCATACTGCTATGTGCCGGAACGCTTTACGGACAGGATGTTGCAATAACAGGCAGCTCCGACAGGTCACTGACTTTTGAATTTCATCCGCAGATGTGGAAGGTGCTTGACATCAAAGGATCAGATCGCAGTTACACATCCGTTCGATTCGAAGGCGATGAGATCAACAGCAGCCCCGGTCATCCAATGATTCCGCAGCGAACCATAATGATTGGTATACCGGTGAATGCATCTGTAAAGTACAGCGTCATTGAAATCACAGAGGGAACCCGGCTGCAGGGAAGGCTCGCACCTGTCCCGTTCTACACGGACGATGCTTCATATATCGAAGAGCCAGGATCGTATCAGTCGCAGCAGATCCCTGAAAACCTGATCTCAGATGTAAAGACTGGCTACATCAGGAATCAGCATGTATTGCGGCTCCGTATCTCACCGGTGCGTTACTTTCCGCAACAGAATGTGATAGAGACGATCGAAAAAATGGTAGTCCGGATAAATTTTTCATCCGCCGGGGATGCAAAATCAGACCAGACCCAATCAGGTGGTGATGAGGCATTCTACGAAGGCGTCTTGCTGAACTATGAACAGGCTGGGAAATGGAGAAAAACGCGACAACCGGCTGCTTTGAAAAGATCCTTTTCCACCCTGACGAATGATATGTACAAGGTGTTCACAAAACATGAAGGTGTGCACAAGATCAACGGAGCAATGCTGCTTGACGCCGGTATCTCCATTCAGGATATCAATCCCGCGACGATTCAACTCTTTAACAACGGCGGCATGGAAATGCCAAGGGAACGCTACAGGTATCAGGCGGGAGCTGCCATTGAAGTAGTAAGAATGGATTCTCTCATTGAGAATGCCATAACCGTTGTTGATGGTGGGGACAACAGCTTTGACGAATCCGATTATATTCTCTTCTTCGCAAAATCCGTCAATGGGTGGCAGTCAAGCGGGACGCATAACACTTTTTTGCATTATATCAATCATTACACTGACGAGAATGTCTTCTGGCTGACCTGGAATAATGAGAACGGCAAGCGAATTGATGGTGTAGAGCTGCCGGTTGACAACCAACTGCCGCTGACGGATAGAACCATCGATCATTTATACTTTGAGGAAGACAGGGAGAATCCGATTGACTCAGGCATCGACTGGTACGGACAGTCCTTCGAAAATAATGGTGGATCAAATCTCGATACCAAAAATTTTACATTCAATCTCAAAGGCGCCGTGCCCGAAGACAGCACAAGTGTGCGGGTACACGTTGCGGGGACGTCCAGAGGCAATCATGATTTTAGATTTCTGGTCAATGATTCATACATCGGGAACACCAGCTTTTACTGCTATACGTCGAAATACACAGTCATCGCAACATCTCTGTTTTCAGGACGAACGAATAACACACTGACCGACGGATATAACAAGATAACGCTCGAGTACCGGGCTGCAGAGAATTACGCGAAAGCATATCTGGACTGGATCGAGATCGATTACACCCGGCGGCTGCTGGCGATTGAAAATAAAATGCATTTCTATTCCCCGGCGCTTCAGGGGACATATCGTTATCAGCTATCTGACTTCACTGATAGTGACATTCATGTATTCGATATTTCTGATTTCTCCAGCGTCAAAAAATTTGAAAATCTTCAGATCTCAAACGGAACTGTCGTATTCTCGGATACTGTGAATACGGATCGCGTGAAACGCTACTTCGCGACCACATCGAGTAATGTGCTGACGCCGGTTCGGATTACGAAAGACAGCCACGCATCCAATCTCCGGAATCCGAGCAATCAGGCGGCATTCATCATCATCGCACATGACGATTTTTACGATCAGGCGCTCGAGCTCAAGAGTTTACGGGAAAACTGTGATAATCTGAAGACAGAAGTCGTCCGTATCTCAGACGTATACGACGAATTTTCATGGGGGCTGTTCGATCCGGTCGCCATACGCGATTTCATCGAATACGCGTTTGACAATTGGGCGGTTCAGCCTCAGTACGTACTTCTTCTCGGAAGCGGAGACTTTGACTACAGGAACATCGCCGACGAAGAAGACAATAACTGGATCCCGCCGTATGAAACCAACGAAAAGTACGAAGGGGATAGTCGCGCGTGGGATGACTGGTACGTATGTGTCTCGGGAAATGATGAGTACATCGATCTCGCCATTGGAAGATTGCCGGCGCGGAATCCGGATCATGCGGAACACATGATCAGAAAGATCATCGACTACAAGAACAATCCGGAATACGGCGACTGGCGCAACACGATCACATTCGTAGCCGATGATGAATACGGGGAGACAACCTATGGTCCGGAGCCCGAACATACGGAACAGGCCGAAACAATTTCGGAGAACTACATTCCGCGACATTTCAACATCAACAAGATCTATCTGGTCGAGTATCCTCCGGTCTACACGGCATCCATCACCGGCATACGAAAACCGGCCGCGCAAGAGGCGATCGTAGATGCCATCAATAATGGGACGCTCATCATCAACTACATCGGGCACGGAAGATACGATCTGTGGGCGCATGAGGTGGTACTCGACATGGACCAGGATCTGCAGAAGATCCAGACAGGCAGGCGGCAGGCCTTCTGGGTGGCTGGCACATGCTATTTCGGACGATTTGATAATCCGGATTACGAAAGCATGACCGAAGAACTGCTCGTCATGAAGGAGAATGGAGCGATTGGTGTGCTCGCTGCGGCGCGGCTCGTCGGTTCTGCTCCCAATGCGGCGCTCAATAAGCTGTTTTATCAGAAGCTGCTACCCACGGCCCATAGTCAGGTCCGCATCGGCGATGCTGTCGCCATGGCAAAGAATGCGAGGGGCAATCAGCAGAACGACCAGAAGATCATTCTGTTCAGCGACCCTACATTACACCTTGCGAATCCTTCGATATCCGCAAAAATAGAAAGCGTCTCGCCGGATACGATAAAGGCGTTAAGCAAAATGACTGTATCGGGCGAGATCCGGAAAGATGGCCAGAAGTGGGACGCGTTCAGCGGTGATATCCTTCTCAAGGCGTATGATTCGAAAAAGTCCCGGACCTATGACATCAACGAGAATCTCTCTCTGGACTACTGGCTCCCGGGAAATACGATTTTCAGGGGCCCGGCAACCGTGGAAAATGGTGAATTCAGTTTTCAATTCATTGTTCCGAAAGACATCACCTACGGAGGGAGAAACGGCAAGCTGAGTATCTATCTGTGGAACGGCGATCATGGCGATGGGTCCGGCTACATCAGCCCGCTGCCCGTCGGTGGCACCAACACTTCATTGTTCGACAAAACCGGTCCCGAGATCAGAATTCTCATGAACGGAGCCGACATCATTGAATCCGGGTATGCCAACCAAAATCCTGAAATGACCATAGAGATCACCGATTCGATCAGCGGCGTGAATATTGCAGGAGATATCGGACACAGCATCATGCTGACACTGGACGGGAAAAAAGAGAATATTACCGATATGTTCAACTATTTCAACAACAGCTACATATCCGGGAGCGCAGTGCAGCAGCCTGGTCCGCTGGAGGCGGGGGAACACAATCTGACGCTGAAGGCATGGGATAACAGCAATAATTCAAATGAGATCAGTGCACGCTTCACTGTGATAAAAAATGACAAACTGATTCTCGAGGATGTGCTGAATTATCCGAATCCGTTTAGAAGCGACACCGAATTCACTTTCCGTATCAATCAGGATGCCGAGTGCACGATCAAGATTTTTACAGTGGCGGGACGTCTGCTGAAAACCATCGATGCGCCTTTTATTGAAAACGGATTCAATACCGTATACTGGGATGGCAAAGACGCGGAGGGCGACGCACTGGCCAACGGTGTCTATCTTTACAAGATCAGCGCCCGGTCGCAATATGATGGCCGCACCATAAGTACCGAAAAAATTGAAAAGTTAATGATAATGCGTTAGTCTCAATGATTCACCACAGGAGTCCCAAATCCTCATGAAGATAAAACTGGTTCTGAATATACTTTTATTGACGGTCTTGACCTGGTTCAATCCGATGCATGCGGATGGCGCAGAATCCATCCTGGTTCGCGAGATGAGCGATGATGGAATCGTCATTGAATTTTTCAGTGATGACTGGACTGTGGATACCGTATCCTATCGATCCACACAATACCTGAAGCTCGATTTCGCTGATGCCGTTTACGATGCAGAGGCCGGAGAGCCGTTACTTCCTGAAAAACGAACGATCATCGGGATACCTCTGAATGCGGACATCACTTTTGGTGTAGAGCAGATGGATTCTTATGAGACAACAGGAAGGATAATTCCCCGCTCGGCGCCATTAGTGAAAAACGATATCAATACCTACGTATACAATGAGAACGATTCACTTTACCGCATCGACAGAGTTACTCCGGGTGACCTCGTCAGCATAGGCGATCCTGAATACCTGCGCAACCAGCGGATCGTGACGGTCACTTTTCATCCTGTTCAATACAATCCCGTACAAAATCGCATCCGGGTCTATAAAAAGATCGTAGTCCGGATCAATTTCGGTGGTAGTACCGGCCAGAAAATGGTGAGTACCGCGAGTGCGGGTGAGGATGCATTCGTGAGGGCGCTCGTCCTGAATCACACGCAGTCGGCGAAGTGGCAAAAAGCGAGGAGACCGGGATCGCTTAAAAAGTCGAAAACGATCCAGAATGCGCACAAGATATTCATCAAAGATGAAGGGATGTACAAGATCACCGGCGGCACGCTTTTGAGCTACGGAATCGATATCAAATCCATCGATCCGGCAACGCTGAAAATTTATAATAATGGCGGCCGTGAATTGAGCAGGAATATTCTGAGTTCGCCTCCGGACAGTCTGATCGAGAACGCCATCGCGGTTCAGGACGGTGGCGATGGTGTTTTTGATGTATCCGACTATATCATCTTTTACGGCAAGTCCGTGAATAACTGGGAATACGACGAAGGCTCTGAACAGTACTCCCACTACATCAATCATTTCGATGAACATAATATCTACTGGATGGGGTGGGGGGATGGCGTGCCCGGAAAGAGGATCAGCGAACGTGACGGCACGGATGATCCGGCACAAACGGCGGAGGCATATTTTGTCGATCACTACTATTTCGAACAGGATGTGAACAACTTCCTTGGATCCGGGTACGAGTGGTTCAGCCGGCTTTTCATACCGGGTGATGAATATGGCTTCACGGCAAATCTGACGAACGTCTATCCGGAAAATGCCGGTTTTCGTTTCCGTTTCATCGGGTGGGAGAGCTCGCAGCATACCTTTTCAATTGCGGTGAACGGCAAAGCTCTTGGCCAGTTTTCTACATACGGAAAAGGACAGTACATTGTCAATCAGTCGGCTGATGGACTCCTCACTTCCGGATACAATTCCGTGAAGATCAACTATTCCGGCAGCAGGGAAACCAGTCAGGCCTATCTCGACTGGTTCGAGATCAATTACAGAAAAGAGTATATCGCAGAAGACAATCAGTTGATCTTTTACTCAGCAGCCTCGGATTCACAAAAACGCTTCAGCGTGAAAGGATTTGAGGAGAATGATATCTTTATTTTCGATGTTACTGATTACATGAATGTATCGCAGATCTCGAAAGCATCTGTCTCCAACAATGAAGCCAGGTTTGTCGAGCGTTCTTATCCACATAGCGCCAAACGGTATATCGCACTTACAACATCTGCCTTCAAATCGCCCGATGGTGTGGAACCGGTGACGCTCGCTGGCCTCCGGAATATCTCCAACGGAGCGGAGTATATCGTCATCACGCATGATGATTTTTATGAATCCGTGCTGACCTACGCCAGCCACCGCGAAAACAGGGACAATTTGAGCACCATGGTGGTGAAGATTTCTGATATTTACAATGAATTTTCCTGGGGACTCATCGATCCGGGCGCCATTCGGGATTTCATCAAGTACGCTTTTCATAACTGGTCTGTGGCACCATTTTACGTACTGTTGTGGGGCGATGGTGACTATGATCCCAGGAACGTGATCAGCGAGCAGGATAAAAACTGGATACCGACGTATCAAACATCCGAGCTGAATGAATACGACAGCCGGACAATAGAGGACTGGTTCGTATTCGTCAGTGGCACGGACACCAGAGCGGATCTCGCCATAGGGCGAATGCCAGTGCGTTCGGCAGAACAGTCTCAGGTGGTGGTCAACAAGATCATAGAATATGAGACAGCGGACTACATATCCGAAAGCACGGGTAACAGGATCGATGACTGGCGAAACATCATCACAATGGTGGGCGACGACGAACTGATCGAAGGCGGTATTGGCGAAGAGGACATTCATACCAGAGATGCGGAGCGTATCATCGAGTCGAACCGTTATGTCCCGAACCGATTCAATAAGAGGAAGATCTATCTGACGGAATATCCGGCGTTGCGCAATGCGTCCTATTTTTCAGCTCTGCTGAAACCCCTCGCGAGCGACGCCATCATTGATCAGATCAACAAAGGGACGCTTATCCTGAACTATGTGGGCCATGGAAATCCAACCACATGGAGCCATGAATACGTACTCTATTCTCCGCGCGATTTTGAAAAGATCCAGAACGGGAATAAATACTCATTCTGGGTGGCAGCCACCTGTGACTTCGGCAGATTCGATGATCCAAATGAACAGGGCATGGCGGAGGAGCTGATCGTTGCTGAAAATCGCGGCGCGATCGGTGTGCTGGCATCGACACGTATTGCGTACGCGCAGAACAATGCGGCCCTTAATCGTTCCTTCTACCTGAGTCTTTTTGACAAGGAACGTCCAACCGAGCGACTTGGTCTGGCTCTCCTGAAGGCCAAAATCGATAATGGCAGCGGCACCAATGATCAGAAGTATGTCCTGCTTGGAGACCCGACGATGAGACTTGCGGCGCCGGAATATGACGCGAAAATCACATCCATCACACCGGATACCATCAAGGCGCTCAGCCGCGTTACCGTGAAAGGCGTGGTCAGAAAGGATGCAGCAACCTGGAATGATTTCAATGGTGTGGTGCTTCTGAAGGCTTTTGATTCAAAAAAGGATAGAGATTACCGGACGAATGCGGACAAGCTCATCGCTTACAAATTACCGGGAAATACCATTTTTCGCGGAACAGGCGAAGTGCAGGACGGTCAATTCGAGTTGAGCTTCATCGTGCCCAAAGATATTACGTACGGCGGTGACCTTGGACGCGTCAACGCCTATTTCGTGAACGAGGAGGTCAATGGTGCCGGCTATTTGGATTCGCTGAATGTGGGCGGAACCTCAACGATCGTGGACGAGGACGGACCAGAGATCCGAATCGGATTTCAGGGACAGGATTTCTTTGACCATGGATTCGCCAATGAGAGCCCTGTGCTGAAGGTCGATATCTCGGACAGTCTCAGCGGCATCAATATCGTGGGAGAGATCGGTCATAATATCACCATGATCCTGAACGACAACGAAGAGGACAAAATCGTTCTCACAGACTTCTTTCAGTATGATGAAAACAGTTACACCAGCGGAAGCGTGTTGTACGATCTGACAGATCATTACAATGGCGATCTGGAGCAGGGCGCATATCAAGTCAGTATCAAGGCGTGGGATAATTCCAATAATTCATCAACGGCTGAAGCCGAGTTCAATGTCGTATCCAGCGCCACTCTCAGGCTCAGAGATGTCTTGAACTACCCGAATCCGTTCACATCGAGGACGACGTTCACATTCCTGGCAAATCAGAGCTGTGTCTGTACAGTCAAGATATACACAGTCGCCGGCCGGTTGATTCATGAAATTGAGGATATCCCGCTTCAGGCCAATGAACTTGCGCGAGTCGAGTGGGATGGTCGCGATCAGGATGGTGACGCACTTGCCAACGGCGTATACTTCTACAAGGTCACAGCCAAATCAGATGCCAACGGAGCATCTATCTCAGACGAACAGATCCAGAAACTCGTGATCGTCAGATAGAGACTCCGAAGAGATGATATGATAAAGATATCAATGTGTTTTTGAACTCAGGTGAAATGAGATTTAAGGAAAAAAAGAAGGGTCCCCCTGATTGATGCAATTTTTGACTCCATAGTGGGATGTAAGCCATATTGCCGGCCCTGGGGACCCTGTTTGGTATTGCGGAACAGCATGAGTTCGGGTCAAATATGCTGTTGTGTTGGATTAAAGATATAATCGGGTTTCACATTTAATTTAGCAAATATAATGCCGCTTCAATATTTTTAATCTTTTATATGATCATAGTAATTTAAATATATGTAAATTAATAAAATAAATAATATTGACTTCAATTCTTAATTATTTTTAAGGTTTTGACTAATTGTCTCAATCTAATACAATGTTTACACATGATACAGTAAAAAAGGGTATGGAGCTCAGTCTTCATATAGAAGGACTCGCTTTCGGCGGAAAAGGGTTCGTGAAGGACAATCAATTCGTCATATTCGTCGATCGTACGATACCCGGTCAGACCGTCCTGGCGCGCGTATTCAAGGTGAAAAAGAACTACGCCGAGGCGAGGCTGCTATCGGTGATAGAGGAGTCTCAGGATTATGAAATGCCGGTTTGTGCCCACTTCGGCACATGCGGAGGCTGCAAGCACCAAAATCTCAGGTATGAACGTCAGATCGACTACAAGCGCCGTCAGGTGACGGAGACACTCGAACATATTGGCGGTTTTCGAGGAATATCGGTTCAGGAGACGATGCCCTCCCCGGACATCTACTACTACCGGAATAAAATGGAATTCTCTTTTTCAGATCAGCGATGGCTCACCGACGAGGAGGTACGCTCCGGCGCGGACTTCAGTGACAGGGATTTTGCTCTCGGCCTTCATGTGCCCGGACGCTATGACAAGGTACTCGATATCGAACACTGCCACCTGCTATCCGAAAGAAGCAACGCCGTACTGCACATTGTCAAAAGATGGGCGGTAGCGAATGCCCTGCCTCCATACACCACGGCCACGCACACAGGCTACGTGCGCTTCCTGGTCTTGCGGGAAGGAAAAAACAGTGATCAGTTTATGGTCAATCTGGTCACTGCGGATGATGCAAAGAGAAATAAAAATGTACTTCAATTGAAAGAAATGCTGCGTGACGAAACCCCCTTTGTATCAACTTTTGTCCATAATATCAATAGAAAAAAAGCGCAGATCGCAGTCGGGGATGAAGAGTTCGTCCTGTTCGGGCCCGGTTACATATACGAACGGCTGGGTGAATTCACTTTCCAGATATCGGCGAACTCATTCTTTCAGACCAACAGCCGGCAGTGCGAAAATCTATACGCGAAAATCATCGAGTGGGGAGATTTCAAGGCGGATGATATCGTCTACGATCTGTATTGCGGCGCGGGTACCATCGCCATTTACATGGCCTCGCTGGTGAACAAAGTGATCGGATTTGAACTGGTTCCTCAGGCGATCGCGGATGCGGAGAAAAACTGTCACTTGAATGAAGTGGATAATTGCGTGTTCGTCGAGGGAGATCTCAGGAGCAATGTTGCTGATCCGGCGGCGCTGAAGCAAAAATATGGAACGCCGGATACCGTCATCATCGATCCGCCGCGATCAGGCATGCATCCGGATATTCCGGAAAAGATCATCGAGATGCGACCGGAAAAGATCATCTATGTATCGTGTAATCCTGCCACGCTGGCGCGTGATGCAAAGATGCTTTGCCAAGAAGCCTACTCCCTGGAGAGAGTACTGCCGGTGGATATGTTTCCGCACACTCCGCATTGCGAGGTGATCACTGTAATGACGAAAAAGTGAGAAAGCGGTTTACTCTCCGCCATCCCGTATTTTGACAAGTTCACCCGGATAATTGGTGATAATATTGTCCACACCAAAATCGATCATTCGTGCCATATCCTGCGGCTCGTTCACCGTCCATACATGCACTTCTTTGGATTGGGCGTGAGCCCTGCTCACGAAATCATTCGTAATGAGTTCAAAATGTGAGCTGAGCACTTCGAATGGTGATCCCAGTATGTTCCCGACCGGCTCTGCAAATTCAAAGAAAATGAAGCCGGTTTTCAATGACGGATCCAGCTTCCTGACGTACTCGACACTTGGCTTGTGAAAAGAGCTTAAAATGCACTGATCCGCTATTCCCTGATCGCGGACAATACGGAAAAGGTTATTGAGAAAGGTCTCATCCAACCGGTCGATCTTGATTTCGATGTTCAGGCTTATTCTGCCCTTAAGCGCTTCGATTGCTTGTGTGAAAAGCGGGATTCTCTCACCGCTGAATCGTGAGTCGAACCACGATCCGGCGTCGAGATCTTTCAACTCATCCCAACGCTTCTCTATCAAAGGACCAGTTACGTTGGTCGTGCGGTCGAGCGTATCATCATGGAAAATGACGATTTCACCATCTGCCGTCGGCTGAACGTCGAATTCAATAAAGTCCGCGCCCTGGGAGATCGCCTCCTCGAGCGCGGATATCGTATTTTCCGGCGCGCTGCCAGAAGCGCCGCGATGGCCCGTGATGCTGAACTTCGGAACGTAGATATCCCTGAGATAGTCGTTCAGATCATCGAGCAGCTTTTCTGGCTCGGCAACGCCATCCTGTTCGAACAGCTCACCTATGGAACACCACAGTGGCTCTCCGCATCGTATGCAGCGGACATGCCTTTCCGTTAGAAAATGCACGGCTTTCGGATACTTGAGAGCCACGTCTTCCACAGGTGTGTCAAAAGTGATATGAGGAATTTCAGATTTCACTGAACCTTCTCTCTGTTTATCTGGTGCTTATCAGTCGCCGAAAGTAATTCCCTGTGCCAGCGGAAGTTCGGTGGACCAGTTGATGGTATTCGTCTGACGGCGCATATATCCCTTCCATGCGTCGGAACCGGATTCCCGTCCGCCGCCGGTGTCTTTTTCACCACCAAAGGCGCCGCCGATCTCGGCTCCGGATGTACCGATATTCACGTTTGCGATGCCGCAGTCAGATCCGCGATGCGACAGGAATTTTTCGGCAGTGAGCAGATTCGTGGTGAAAACCGCGCTCGAGAGTCCCTGCGGGACATCGTTGTGTATCTCGATGGCCTCGTCGATGCTCTCATACTCCAGCAGGTAGAGTATTGGCGCAAAGGTCTCTTCCCTGACGATATCCGTCTGCTTCGGCATTTTGACGATTGTTGGTTCGACAAACTTTTTGCCCATATCCGGCAATTTGTTACCGCCGCACAGTACTTCGCCGCCCTGCGCTCTCACCTGGTTCAAGGCCGCCATCATGTCTTCGACTGCCGCTTCTGTCACCAGTGGACCCATCAGGGTGCCGTCATCCAGAGGATCTCCGATTTTAACCTGTTTATAAGCCCTCACGAGCCGTTCCGTCAACTCTTTGGCGATCGATTTGTGCATGATGATACGGCGCGTCGTGGTGCAGCGCTGTCCTGCGGTTCCAACAGCGCCGAAAAGGATCGCCCTGACAGCCATATCCATGTTCGCGTCTTCGGCAACGATGATTGCATTGTTGCCACCGAGTTCGAGGATGGTGCCGGCGAAGCGTTTTGCAGTTGCCTCCGCTACACGGTGTCCCATTTTTGTCGACCCTGTGAACGATACCAGCTGAATCCTTGGATCATGAATGAGCTTGTCACCGATCGTCCTGCCCGGTCCGATGCAGAGGTTGAAAATGCCGTCCAGCTGATAGTCGGCAGCGACCTTGTTCGCGATATGCTGGACTGCAACAGCCGTCAGCATGGCTTCGGAGGAGGGCTTCCAGATCATCGTGTCACCACAGACTCCGGCGATGGCTGAATTCCACGCCCACACGGCGACCGGAAAATTGAAGGCCGTCACGATGGCGATCGGGCCCATGGGATGCCATTGCTCGTACATGCGATGGCCGGGTCGTTCCGAATGCATCGTCAGCCCGTATAACTGACGGGAAAGTCCAACAGCGAAATCGCAGATATCGATCATCTCCTGAACCTCGCCCATGCCTTCGACCTTGATTTTACCCATTTCCAGTGTCACCAGCTCGCCCAACGGTTCCTTGACCTCTCTGAGGGCAACACCGAGATCGCGGATCACCTCACCGCGTTTCGGTGCCGGCATCATACGCCAGGTCTTGAATGCCTCTGTTGATTTGCTCATTATTTTTTCGTAAGCTTCATCACCGACCTGAGCAACTTTGGCAATGGGCTCGCCGTTAGTCGGATTGTAAGATGTCAAAGGTGTCGCTTTGTCATCTTTATACCAGTTGCCGGGACCGGTGCAACCGCCGGCGTTCACTTCCTTGATGTTCAGCTTCTCCAAAAGGCTTTTCATTGAAAAATCTCCGTAGTTTTATGATTGATTGAGTTCTGGCAATTCAAAATATGGTTCGCTTTTGAGATAATCAGACTTTGCTAATTTATTAAATCGCATATTAAAAATCAAGAAATTAAATTGGATGTTTTCAAAAATAATACTATCTTTGGGTATCATGGAAGAAAACAGCACTTTTTCAAGGCATGATAAGACATTCATGCTTCTATTCGCGCTTTTCATTGCGGGGTTGACGATCGCTTCGGTCCTGGCCGGGAAGATCATCGATCTGTTCGGATTTTACGTCCCGGCGGGTGTCATCGCATATTCCATCACCTTCATCGCAACCGATGTCATTTCAGAGATCTGGGGACGGGCAAAAGCAAATTTCGCTGTATTCTCCGGTTTCTGTGCGCTGGTTCTGGTGATGATCCTCGTTAATATCGCGATGGTTCTCAAACCTGCTCCGTTCTGGCAGGGGCAGGATGCTTTTCGTTCTGTTTTATCGGGTACCAGCCGCATCATCATCGCCAGCTTCATTGCCTATCTGGTGAGCCAGTTTCACGACGTCTGGGCATTTCATTTTTGGAAAAAGGTGACGCATGGCAGGTATCTCTGGTTGAGGAATAACCTGTCCACCATGGTTTCGCAGCTGATTGATACAGCGCTGTTCATCACCATCGCATTTTATGGGGAACAACCTGTGCTGCACCTGATTTTCGGACAATATGTGATCAAACTGCTGATTGCTGTGGTGGATACACCTGTGGTATATGCTTTGGTATCATATCTGAGAAGGGGGCGCGTTATTCAGTACCAAAAATGAATCTGAAGAACTTCCCGAATGAAAAGTCTTCCTTTTCAGCCTTCCATTCCATATAACGCTCTTTTCTCACGATGCCGATGGGGCCGTCGTAGATTCCGCCCTTGACCTTGCTATCGTAAACGCGCACCGCCAGGATATTCTCTCCATCACGATTCAGATAGTTTTCCGGGATATAATATGCGCGTATATCCACCCATTGGTTTCCCAGGCGAATTTCGTTGCGTCCGTAAAGCCCATGACGACCAATTCGACGCCCGTTCAGATATGTCGCATCCAGGTCATCGATGAGACCGAGCATCAGTATCATTTTATCTTTGGGAAAATTTGAAGGAAGCCTGAATCCTTTGCGGTACCAGGCGAAACCGTCGAGGTCTCTGTGTCCCTGCATTTCCCAGTTCAGGGGAACCAGCAGCCGCTCCCAGTCAGAATCATCGTATGCCGGATCCTGCCAGTCCATCTCGTCCCCGGCTTTGAAGCGCCAATATCCGCTCAAATCGAAATCTACTTTGAATTCGTCCCGAATTCTGTACAGACCGATCTTGCCGCTGGTAATGCCTCCCAGAAGACGATGATCGTAAACCCGGACAGCGAGGACATTCTCTCCGCGAAAATTCAGGTATTCAACAGGCAGGAGATAACGCCGGAGAAAGAAATCGGTCAGGAACACATCCGGAGGGAAATGACCATTGAAGCCGACGAAATGGCCGTTCAGATATACCTCATCCACATCATCGATGTATCCGAGATAGAGATAGATCCTGTCATCGGCGTGCTTACTATCGATGGTAAAACGGGTCCGGTACCAGGCGTAACCATCGTACCCCGGGAAACCTTCATCCTCCCATGCCGACGGGACTTTTATCCTGTCCCAGGTCCGGTCATCGAAATCAACCTGCGCCCATGTGGAATCATCTCCAATCTCGAACTTCCATTCACCGCTCAGGTCCTTGATCCGCACCATTTCATAGTTGCGAAGGTTCCCATTCCTTGTGGTGAATTTCAGATCTCTTGGAACATAGTAGTCCTGCGCGTGAAGAGACGGAAATTCGACAACGACCGACAGGATGATGAGTGATAGGGCCGCAGTGTATGTAGATGCATTAAATATTCTCATAATCGTTCCGAAAAATGACAATAGCTGACACAATATAAGAAAAAAAATGGAGCGAGTTGTCATGGAAATGTCATAATTGGTTAAAAGTTGTCATTTCAGACAACGAGTTTGTATCCCGCGCCATGGACGGTCAGAATGATCCTGGGCGATGATGGATCCTCCTCGATCTTCTGGCGCAGTCTAACGATAAAGTTGTCAACGGTGCGGGAGGTGATCATCTCATCATAGCCCCAGACAGAATCCAGTAACTGATCCCGGCTCACGATCTCATTCCTGTGCTGCCACAGGAATTTCAGGATCTCCACCTCTTTGTGGGTCATGGCAAGGTGCTGTTCATCGACAGTGGCCTCATAGCTCTTGAAATTGATGACGGCCTTACCAATCTTTATTTTATCCTGACCGACATCACTGCTCCGTCGCAGAATGGCCTTGATGCGGGCAAGAAGCTCTCTGAGGCTGAACGGCTTGGTGATGTAGTCATCTGCCCCCAGCTCGAGACCGACGATCTTGTCCACCTCCTCGCCTTTTGCAGTCAACATGATCACCGGTGTCGAGCTTCCTGCCTCCCGCGCCTTTACACACACATCGAAACCGGACATTTTCGGCAGCATAATGTCCAAAATGATCAACTGCCAGCTGTTTTGCAGTATCTTTTTCAAGCCATCCTCGCCGTTATCCGCCTGCTCGACCTCATATCCTTCGTATTTCAGATTATCGGCGAGACCCTGCCGCATCATCTCCTCGTCTTCAACAATGAGTATCCTGGGCATCTTATGTTATCTCCTTTAACGGGAATACCAGCCGGAACCTGCTCCCGGTACCCGGTTCACTTGTCAATTCAATCCTTCCGCTGTGCGCATCCATGATATAACGGGCAAGCGCTAAACCCAATCCGCTCCCTTTTGTGTTATGCGTCAGTCCGCTGGATACACGATAGAATTTCTCAAATACTTTCTTGTGCTCTGATTGGGGAATACCCATCCCGCGATCAGCCACTTCGAGATAGTGGACATTATCATCAGATCCGGTTGTCACGGTGATATGCTTCTCATCCTCGCTGTACTTCGCGGCATTATCGAGCAGATTGATGAATACTTCAGATATGGCGTCAGAGTCTGCAAAGATCTCTAACCGCTTTTCCGCCAGATTGCATTCGAACGTGAACCCATCCTCCTCCAGATGTTCCCGGTAAATATTCAGATTATGCGCGACGATTTTGTTCAGATCCACCTTTTCAAAGTGATATTTCTTCGCGTCCGCCTCCATCCTGGAAAAATCAAGGATATTATTCAACAGATGCGTGAGGCGTTCGGTCTCCTGCCCGATGATCTTGTAATACTGATGCTTCTGCGCCTCGGTCTCCACTCTGTTCAATTCAAGCGTTTCAGCATACATCCGGATCAGTGACAAGGGTGTTCTGAGCTCGTGAGATACATTGGACACGAAATCTGATTTCATACGGGCGAGTTCCATCTCTTTCTTTATATTTCGATACACCACCCAGGCGCCCAGCAAAAGGATCATATCCAGGATCAATATGAGCATCAGGCTTCTATAGAATCGACTGTTCGCCAGATCCTTGACAGATATGCCCCTGAGGCTGATCCCGAGAAGATGATCCGGCAACAGCCATATATTTCTCTTTATGTTGATCTCATTCATCGTTACCGGCTCAGTGGCGAAAAGCGTGTGATCATCAAGAGGATCGAACACGGCAATCACGAACTCCTCCCTGGCGATCTCATTGATCTTTGGTATGAGAACGTCACTGATGAACGCTTCAGTCGACACAAGCAGCGCCACAATCACCGGTTCATTGTCCGCTGTCTCTGAGACGAACAGAAACATCAACCTCTTGCCAGTCTCATCAAAGCGGTATGCCTCGATCTTCGCATATCCCTGCGCTCTTCTACGCACCAGCTTACTGATTATGGATCGATCTTTTTTGATGCGTGTAATCATGGAACGGGTATCCGGTGTTGACTGTGGAAAAACATTCAGATCGGTCAGTGACGTATCCATTGCAACCAGCGATTCGATAAAGGCATTGTCAGTGAGAAATTGCTGAGTGCTTTTTTCCAGGGGCTGACCGGTCGTTGATAATATCTGACTGACATGCCAGATCCACCGACTCGACACATCCCATGCGTGCTGATTCACTGAATAAAGCAGGATATTCATCTGCTGCTCGTAAATCTCTTCGATGAGCCTCTCGTTCTCGTTGAGCGATGTGAATTCGTAAGCTGTATAGAATATCAAAGGCAGCAGCACGATGAACAGAAGAATGATCACGATCTTCTTTTGTACCACGATCAGCCTCTCAATATGAAGACATTAGAGAAAACCGGATTGATTAGTGACGCTACGTTCACCGCCTCACGCAGTTCGAGCGAATCAATGAACGATGCAGAGTAAAAATAAGTGTCGAGATGCTAAATGTCAAGAAGAAAAACGGCCGTGACATCTTTTTACAATTCATGACCGGCCAGTGACAACTTAAAGATGAAAATTTCTTATAATAGCGTAGAGTTAAGAAAACACAAAACAGGAGGTCTGTCATGAAATCTGTACTGAAAACTGCCGTCATTCTCGTTGTCTTCGTCAACACTGTCGCCTGGGCAGAGTATCCATGCACCAAATCATATTTTGACAAGGCGAAGCAATGCTATTTGAAATCACTGGACAACGAAAATTGTGGAGTGAGAAACAGCACCATTTTCCTGCTCGTTCAGTTCAAGCAGAAACATCCAGGGGAACACTTCGACAAATTCATTGAAAAACTGAATCAGATGAGCGACGAGGATTGCGCGCTCCAGAACCGGCTTCATGCCTATCTGGCGGCTGTGTGTTTGGAAAGACCAACGTTGATGGATGTGGTCAATCCGGTCAATTATGAAGATTCAAAAGTATTCTTCGATGACATTTACACGCTGATCTCGGGCGCGCAAATTGCCTCAAGATGAGGATTTGCCATACTCAGACCGATACCGGGGAGATCCGGTTCACCCGTGGTGAGCCGGATCGCTCTAATTCATTGTCAATATCCTGTATTCCCACGGCTTCAGATCCAGTTTCAAACCATCATTATTCGCTGCCAGATCATTCCCGCTGAAGACATCCGTGAGTATCAAGCCAGTGCCATTCAATCGTATTGCCCCCTGCGCGCTTTTCGATGAAAAATTGACAATGGTGAGTACACGATCATCATTGTCTCGCCTGATGAAGGCATAAATACGGTCGTCCCGGCTGCTCTCCAGCTTTTCCATGTGGCCACGGTACAGCGCTGGATGCGAGCGGTACAATTCGGAGAGTTTGGTATACAGCGCCCGAAATTCACTCGGTTTCCAGGGGATGGGATCTTTCTCGAAGAAGTCGAGCGCTTTTTCAAGACCTGCCTCCTGGCCATTGTAAATCAGGGGCGTACCCGGCAGGGTGAAGGTAAGCACAGCCCCGGCTTTGGCACCTTCGCGGCCCATGCGTGAGATGGCAGAGCGATTCCATGTGTTCTCATCATGGTTCGAGGTGAATCGCATGCGCATGCTGTTCCTGGGATAATGATAGTACTCAAACTGAAGATGTTCGTCGATGCGGGACAAGGGTGCTTTTCCCTGCGCAATGGCGTTCATCGTCCGGTGCATGGCGCTGGCATATGTCATATCGAAGCCGTGTGCGTTGAGCCTGGGTGTTTCGGCCTCGGCAAGCATGAACACCGGCTTGATCTTATCCAGCGCTTTTCGAACCTCGATCCAGAATTCCACCGGCACCATCTCAGCCACATCGCAGCGATAGCCATCGATATCGATCTCTTTCACCCAGTACGACATCATATCGATCATATACGTCCAGAGCGCCTTGTTACCGTAGTTGAGGTCGGCGACATCGTGCCAGTCCGGCACCGGTGCGACGATTTGTCCCTTCTTATCGCGCGTGTACCAGTCCGGATGTTCGTCGATGAGCGGATTATCCCACGCGGTATGATTGGCGACCATATCGATGATGACGTACATGCCCAGCTCATGAATTCGATCCACCAGCCGCCTGAAATCGTCCAGAGTGCCGAATTCCGGATTGATGCCATAGTAATCTTTCACGGAATAGTAGCTGCCCAGCGACCCCTTTCTGTTTACCTCGCCGATAGGATGGATGGGCATGAACCAGATGATGCCGACGCCGAGATCCTTGAGTTCGTCGAGCCGTGATTCCACAGCCTGAAATGTCCCTTCCCGGGAAAACTGCCGTGTATTCAATTCGTAGATCACAGATCCCTCCGCCCATGGCGGGTGTTCCGGCGTCTGGCTGTCGAAATATCGTCCTTTCATCAAATCCTCCTCATAGGAAAACGGCAGTATTTCCACGCTTCCGGTCAGTCCGCCGAAACCGCCGGTGTCTTCGATACGTACCGCGAGCCGGTTGTGCCCCTTCTGAATGTGAGCCGTCACATCCATCTTGAACGGCTGATTCGCACCGCCATGATCGCCGACTTTACTCCCGTTCAACCACACGGACGCATTGTCATCCACGGACAAAAAATGGAGCGCCGCCTTGTCGAACGCGCCATGATAATCGAAATTTGTAAAATACCAACCGACACCATCGTAATCCCTGTCGGTAATGGATTCCCAGAATCCCAATTCCTGGATCTGTCGCATATCCCCGGTTGGCTGATCGACACGGTACCATTCCTCCTGTATACCACGATCATCCCTGTCGATCTGAAAAAACCACTCGCCGTTTACAGGGATATGGTCATCGTTCTTCTGGCCGCATCCGGCTAGTATAGCACCCAGGAGGCATATGATCAGCAAAATTCTGTACATGGCACATTCTCCTTTGCTTGACACTTACTCTGAATCCAGCCTTACGCGCGTCGAATTGGCGTGCCCCGAGAGCCCTTCCATATGGCCGAGTCTCTCTGCCGTGGGACCGATGGCGTGCAGTCCCTTTTTGGTGATACGAAGTGTGGTCTGTGTCTTGAGGAAATTGTTCACGCTCAATCCGCCGGTATACCGGGCAGTCGTATTTGTGGGCAGCGTATGGTTAAGTCCGCTGCTGTAATCTCCCAACACCTCGGCGGAATAGACACCGATGAAAAGCGAGCCATAGTTTTTCAGCGCATCCAGATACAGGTTGGGATCGTTCAGCTGTACTTCGAGATGTTCCGGCGCCTTTCTGTTGGCAATTTCAACGGCTTCATCAAGATGATTGACGAGTATGATGAGCCCGTTATTCTCCATGGAAATCCGGGCGATCTCAGCGGTATTCAGTCTGGAGAGCTGTTTCTCGATCTCAGCGTTGACCCTGTTGGCCAGCTCATACGAGTCTGTGACGAGAATGGGAACGGCATTGGTGTCGTGTTCCGCCTGCGCCAGCAGGTCCGCGGCAACGAAATCCTCCCTGGCCCATTCGTCTGCGATGATGAGCACTTCGGTAGGACCTGCAATGAAATCGATCCCAACCGTGCCGTACACCAGCTTCTTTGCTGCGGTCACGTACTTGTTTCCCGGTCCCACGATGATGTCTACCGGCATCACGGACTCAGTCCCGTATGCCATGGCAGCCACTGCCTGGACGCCGCCGATCCTGTATACTTTGTCCACTTCGCAAAGGTCAGCCGCAGCCAGAATGGCGGGATGTATCGATCCGCCATGCGTTGGCGGTGAGCAGAGCAGCACCTCCTGAACCCCGGCCACTTTCGCCGGAATGGCGCACATGAGTACGGTTGAGGGCAGCGGAAATCGGCCTCCGGGGGTGTAAATGCCGGCCCGTTCTATGGGTACGATCTTCTGTCCCGTGATCACGCCGGGTTCGATCTCGTATTCAAAATCGACGCGCGCCTCCTTCTGTTTCTCCGCGAATGTGCGAATACTTGCCGCAGTGCGTTTCAGGGCTGCAATATCTTCTTTCGGAAGTGCGCTGCCCGCAGCCCGCATCTCTGTCCGGTCGACTTCGATGATATCCAGCGAGACATTATCGAACCGTTCCGTGTATCTTTTTACGGCGCTGTCTCCATGCTGCTGTACATCAGCAACGATCTCTCCAACAGAGCCAATCTCTTCAATCTCCTGATATCTGAAAAAATTTTCGGTCAGTTCCGATGATCTTATGATCTTCATTTTTGTCTGCGTCTCCTGAGTTCATTCAAGACGGTATCGATATCGATATCTTTTTTCGCCAGCAATACTGTCAGAAAGTACAACACATCAGCGGCCTCCCAGATGATCTCATCCCGCGTTTGCGCCTCAACCACTTCCTGCGCCTCCTCCATGACCTTCTCTCTCACCTTGTCATGTGTCAGTGTTGCCGTGTAAGAGCCGGCCACCGGATTGGCGAATCGATCCCTGATCACTTCGTATAATTGGACCAGCGAGAATTTTCTGCCGCCGAAACAGGAATAGCTTCCCTTGTGACATGCAGCGCCGGTCTGCCTGACCGTCGCCAGCAGCGCGTCCTGATCGCAGTCCGCGCGCATTCTTACAAACTCCTGTGTATGGCCGGAGGTATCTCCCTTGTGCCACAGTTCATCTCGGGATCGCGAGTAATACCACATGGAACTGGACTCGAACGTGTTCCGAATCGATTCCTCGTTGCTGTACGCCAGCATCAACACCTGATTGCTCTCATCGCATGTGATGGTGGGGATCAGTTCTTCCTTCCAGTTCAAACTCTCTATGAAGGCATCGATCATTTTTATCCTGCCGGTGTACAGCGCCATTCCCAACTGTCCGTCAAGACCGATGGCTGCCAGCGTGGAGACGTCATCCATTGTGCTGATCCCGCCCGCCACAGTGACATTACACGTCGTCTTTTTCTTCAATCTGCGTATCGTCGCCATGTCCGTGCCCTGGAGTCCGCCCTCCTTTTCCACGCATGTGAACAGAATATCCGACGCGTATGGTTCAATCTGTGGCAGCACATCGAACAGCTTCATCCCTGTCTTGTGCGTCCAGGCTTTCGTCACGATCTCCCCCTGCAGCGCATCCACGGCGATCATGAGCCGGTCCCTGCCGACTCTCTCTTTCAGGTCTTCGAGAAATGCTGTATTGACCGTATCATTTTCAAATGCCTTTGTGCCGATGATCACCTTCACCGCACCGTAGGAGACAAGCTCTTTCGCATCCTCGACGCTGCGGATCCCACCGCCGACCCGGCATTCGGCCCTGCTGCATATTTCCCGGATCAATTCTTTATTATCCCCCTTGCCCATGGCGGCATCGAGGTCGATGACAGCGATCTGTCCGTAACGGTCAAATTCCTCAGCGAGTTCCAGCGGATTATCGCGCTCGAGCACCTTCTCTTTGCCCTGCCTGAGCTGAACCGCCTGTCCGCTCATCAGATCGATGGATGGGATGATCATCTGACAACCACTCCTTTCTCTCTCAAATAATTCTTGATATCAGCCACTGTGAATTCTCCGAAATGAAGCAGCGACGCGAGCAGTACGGCATCCGCCTTTCCCAATTCCACTGCTTCGTACATCTGTTCCAGCGTGCCGGCACCACCCGAGGCGATTACAGGAATATTCACCGACTCCGACACGATCCTGTTCAACTCCAGGTCATAGCCCTGTTTGGTGCCGTCCATATCGATGGAATTGAGAAGGATTTCACCGGCGCCCAGTTTTTCGCCGCGCACAGCCCACTCAATGGCATCGATCCCTGTATTGTCCCTGCCGCCGTTTTTGTAGGCGGACCAGGAATCCCCGTCTCTTTTCGCGTCGATGGAGAGCACGATGCATTGCGATCCGAATATCTCCGCACCCTCGGACAGCAGGTTCGGATTCTTGAGTGCCGCCGTGCACACAGCCACCTTGTCAGCACCGGCCTTCAATATGCGCCGCATGTCGGCTACCTCGCGTATCCCGCCGCCAACGGTGAGCGGAATGAATACCTGGCTGGATACCTGCTCTACGACATCCACCATGATCTCCCGGCTCTGATAGGACGCGCCGATGTCCAGAAAGGTGAGCTCATCAGCACCCTGCTGATTGTACATTCTGGCCAATTCCACCGGATTCCCGGCATCGATGAGATCCTTGAATTTGATTCCCTTGACCACACGCCCTTTCTCGACGTCCAGGCAGGGAATGATCCGTTTTGCTAACATAATTCCACCCAGTTTTTCAGTAGCTGCAGCCCTTTATCTCCGCTCTTTTCGGGGTGAAACTGGACTGCGCGCAGATTGCCCCTCTCGATGATCGACGCATAGCTGATGCCGTAATCCGTGACTGCCGCAACACAGCCCGTATCCTCCGGCACGATGTAATAACCGTGCAGGAAGTAAAAATAGGTGGCATCAGGGATATCGTGCAGCAGCGGCGAATCCTTCTTGTTTGTGATACAGTTCCATCCGATCTGCGGCACCTTTCCCGTTTGAAACCGTTCGCAATGCCCTTTCAACACAGAGAGTCCCGTGACGCCGCTCGACTCCGAACTGCTCTCCATCAGCAACTGCATGCCGAGACAGATGCCGAGAAAAGGTTTGTCCGCTTCGATCCATTCCACGATCACGTCGAAAAAATTCGATTCTTGAAGCCGGTTCACGGCAGCACCGAACGCGCCAACGCCGGGCAGCACAATCCTCTCCGCGCTCTGCAACTGTTCGATGTCTGTCGCGACATGAGCGTCGATGTTCAGGTAATCGAATGCTTTTTTCACCGATTTGAGATTGCCGGCGCCGTAATCAATGATCGCTATCATTATCAATCATTCCTTTTGTGCTTGGTAATATTTCTTTCGCCCGCGGATCCGTGGAACACGCGATCTTCATGGATTTGGCAAAGGCTTTGAAAATCGCCTCGATCTTGTGATGATCGCTCCTGCCGTATGGCATGTTTACATGGACATTCGCTCCCAGATTGACGGCAAAACCATGAAAAAAATCTTCCAGCAGATCGGTATCAAGCTCACCGCAGTGGCGTCTATTGAATGTTGCGTTGAATTTGAGATATGGCCGTCCGCCGATGTCTATAGCGACCACAGCCAGCGCCTCGTCCATGGGGTAGACGAAATAGCCCGCGCGGTTGATG